>CAILBQ010000606.1 GCA_903832475.1 uncultured Acidobacteriota bacterium
GGGGATGGCTTCGAGTTGCTTGCGGCGTTCCGACAGCGGGACGAAGAAGATATTTCGGCCAATGTCTTCGCCAAAGACGGGAAGGATCTCCGCGCGGGTGACTTCGCTGAGGCCGGTGGACTGGATGCTGGAGGCGCCCGGTATGCGAAAGTGGGGGTCGCGGACCAGAAAGCGGCGGGTAACGATGCCGCCGGCAGTCAGCACGGCTAGGACGATGAAGACGCCGGTACCAAGCAGGATGCGTCCGAAACTGGTGCGGGGACGCCACCAGCTTCTGCCTGCGAAGCCGGAGCGTCCGGAGGAGAAATTATTGCGGCGCGGGACAGGATCATAGTCGTGCTCTTCCTCTTCGCGCGAGACGGGCGGCATGGCGGAGACGACACGCCTGCCAGGCCTGTCCTGGGAGAGGACAGCCGAGGGAGCCCGCCAGGCCCCACGCGCCGGGATGTCTTGAGGCGCAGAGGAGTTCACGGGGTCCTGATCGTCCCACAACGTCGTTCGATTTGAATAGCTGTTTTTCGCCACGCCCGAGCCAGGTCGTGAGAATCGCCTAGTTTCACTATAGCGGGGGGTAGGGGGATTGGGGTGGCGATCTCCTACGGGGAACCCTGCGGGTTACCGGTTCAGCTTTGGCGGATGGACGGCAGACGGCGGTTATGCTGGGCTATGCTTCGATTCTTAATTTGCATGATGCTGGGCGTCCCAGTGCTGGCGGCGGCGCAGGGAAAGACTGCGTATCACTATTTTCGTTCGGGCGCGACTGCGGATCTGGTAACAACGCCGCAGGCAGGTTTTGCGCTGATGGGCGGAGGGACGGACCTGGATGAGGCCTTTCGCTGGATGTGCGAACGGGCGGATGGCGGGGACTTTCTCATCCTGCGGGCGACGGGCGATGACGACTACAACCCGTATGTGCAGAAGCTGTGCAAGCTGAATTCCGTTGCGACGCTGATTTTGCCCAGTCGGGAGGCGGCGAGTGATCCTTTTGTCGCGGAGACGATCGCGAAGGCCGAGGCGATCTTTATTGCCGGGGGCGACCAGGCGAACTACATCCGCTATTGGACGGGGACGCCGGTGCAGAGCGGGGTCAACGCGGCGATCCGGCGCGGAGTGCCGGTGGGCGGGACGAGCGCCGGCCTGGCGGTGATGGGGGAATGGGCGTATTCGGCGGAGGGGGACAAGCCGGATGATCCGAACCTGAGCGGGAAGGTGGCGCTAGCCGATCCGTTAGGGCCGCGGGTGACGCTGGTGCATGGCTTTCTGGAGATTCCGGTGTTGAAGGGGATCATTACGGATACACATTTTGCGAAGCGGGACCGGATGGGGCGGCTGGTGGTGTTTCTGGCGAAGCTTCAATCCTCGGATGAAGCCGACATCAAGGGGATTGGCGTGGACCAGGGGGCGGCGGTGCTCCTTGAGCCTGATGGACAAGCCGCCGTGATCGGTAAAGGGGCAGCCTACCTGGTGATGCCTTTCCCTCCGGCGTCAAAGCTGGCTCGCGGGAAATCATTGGACCAAGCCAACTTCGAGGTGCAGAAGGTCGTGGCTGGCAAGTCATTCAGCTTGCCGAAGTGGTGTTGTGGAGAAGCGCCTTACACGCTAATTGTTGAGAAAGGCAATCTACGATCGTTCCGTGACAGGGGGCCGATCTATTGAGGATTTGTTGTGCGGAAACCTGCGGAACTGAAGAGGCTGCGGGAAAAGGCCACCTTTCGGAGAATGTTTCGTCTGGAGCAGTTGGCAGGGGCTGAAGCCCTGTTCTTTCCATTGACTTTATTGGCACGACTGAAGTCGTGCCCTTCCACAAAGCCCTTCCCACTTAAGTTTTTCCGCAATCTGCGATGCCCAGTTTCGCTCCGGCCTGATTCAGTGGTCTGAAGGCCGCTGCTCCCTCCGGGGTGCAACTCCAGTGCGCTTGGATGCGGCTTGGAAGGGAAGGTAGAAGGAGATTTCCTTTCGGGAATGACCAAAAAGCAAAGACAAACGCGGGTTCTTCGACTCGCTGCGCTCGCTCAGAATGACGACCTTCTTGGGTAGGGGGGCCGGGTGTCCTGGTTGGAAGGAAAAGCAAGGGCAAGAGCAAACGCCAGAACAGAAGCAGATTCTCCGGGGGAAATGACAGAAAGAAAGGCAAGACATCCGCGGGTTCTTCGACTCGCTGCGCTCGCTCAGAATGACGGCTGTTTTGGGACTGCCCGAACAAATAGTCCTGCAATTCAGTCAAGCAGGGCGGCAATTTCGGAGATGGAGACGGAGTGAGCGGTGCCGGGTAGGTCGAAAGTGGTTGATCGGGTGAGCTGGCCGCTGGAGTAGCGGAAGTAGACCTGCTTCTTTGGTTCGATGACCCAAATGGCGGGGATGCCCATCTGCTGGTAATCGGCGAGCTTGTCGAGGATCTCGGTCATGGAGTCCGAGGGCGAGAGGATTTCGAAAACTGCGATGGGCGGATGGGTGATGATCTGTTCGCGCGGGGCGCTGCGGCTCAACAGCGCGACATCTGGAACGCGGTAGTTGTCGCGGGCGACCTGGACGCGGAGTTCGGGGTAGACGCGGATGTTCCAAGACTCTCGGTGATCGCGAAACCAAGCTAACAGTGCTGCCTGCCAACTGGCGTGGTCTAGTTCTCCCACGGGTCGCTCCTTGATTTCCCCGCGTACGTATTCGCAGTCGGGGGTGGTGGAGAGCTTGAGATAGTCTTCGACGGGAATCAGGGTGGTGGCCATGCGCAGGCTCCGTGAGGAGATTGTACGCCGGGGTGAGGGAAGACGGACCAGGGAATAGGGAACAGAAAAGGCAACCGCAGATCCTTCTCTTCGTTCAGGATGAGAATCTCGGAGGGGGAGCAACGAGATTTGGCGGGGACATTCGCGATCAGGCGGGGACGGATTCGAGGGCGGTGAGGATTTGCGGGGCTAGCTGGCTGACGTTGCCGGCGCCGAGGGTGAGGATCAGGTCGCCGGACTTAGCCAGCGTGGTGGCCTGGGCAATGGCGGCGGGGAAATCCGGGGCGTAGCGGGCCTGGGTATCGCGCATGCGGCTCACCAGGAAGGGCGCGTCTATACCGGGCAGCGGCTCTTCGCTAGCGGCGTAGACGGGGAGGACGGTGACACTGTCGGCGAGGGTGAAGGCGCCGCCAAACTCGACCAAAAGATCACGAGTACGCGAGTACCGGTGCGGCTGGAAGATGACGTGGATGTGGTGGTAGCCGCATTCGCGGGCGGCGGCGAGGGTGGCGGCGATTTCCGTCGGGTGATGGCCGTAGTCGTCGACCACGGCAATGCCATTCACCGAGCCGCGGAGCTGGAAGCGGCGGTCGACGCCGCGGAAGCTGGCCAGGCCTTCAGCGATCAGCTCGGCGGGGATTTCGAGCTGGCAGGCGGTGGCCACAGCGGCGGTGGCGTTCAAGATATTGTGGCGGCCGGGAACGTGAAGTTCGAACGGACCGAGAGCGCCTTTGGCGGTGTGGACCATGA
>CAILBQ010000607.1 GCA_903832475.1 uncultured Acidobacteriota bacterium
CACCGCTACACCCTCGACATCCTCGAAGAAGAGGACTAGGACTGGCCGTCCAGGCAGACTCTTCGATGGGCTTCGCCTCTTGACGAAAGACTCACTCCCGGTGACCTTCCAACAAGGCACAACGGAAGCCGTGCCAATGAGGTGAGTTTTGCAGGCTGTGGAAGATGCCTTTTCAGAAGTTTTGTGGAAGGGCACGACTTCAGTCGTGCCGCCAAGCCCGATAGGAAAGGCGGGGCTTCAGCCCCTGCTGCCTCTTGTCCCGCATATTCTCACCAGTTCTGCCTCTCTCCTCAATCTGTTCCACCCCTGTCAAGTCTGCAAATCGCCGAGATGCGGCCTTGATTCCTGAGCTGCCCTGGGTCTGGCTGGCCCGCATCCGTAAGTCGCAGGGTCGCAAAGGCGAAGTGCTCGCCGACCTGCTGACCGATTTTCCCGACAAATTCCAGGAGCGCAAACGCGTCTGGCTGCTCTCCGCGGCCGGTCAACCGAACGAATCTGCTCGCGAAGTCTCGCTGCAAAGCCATTTCCTGCATAAGGGAGCCGTGGTCCTCCATTTCGCCGGTGTCACTTCGATTCCCGAAGCAGACACGTTGCGCGGACTGGTCGTCGCCATCCCCCAGTCCGAACGCGCCCCCCTCGGCCAAGACGAAATCTACGTCGGCGACCTCATCGGCAGCCAGCTGATCGATGTGTCCGGCTCCACGGAGCACCGTGTCGGCGTTATCGAAGATGTCGACCGCGAAGCCGGTCCCGTCGCCCTGCTTGTCGTGCGCGGCGAAGGCAAGAATGCCGACGAAATCCTCATTCCCTTCGCCAGGGCCTATCTGCGCAAGATCGAGCCGGGCCGCGTCGAAATGGCCCTACCCGAAGGCCTTGTCGAAGTGCAAACATCCCCCGCCGGCAGCCCGCCCCCCGAAGAAGCCTGATCCACGCCTCCCCGACGCGTTGGGAACGTCTTCCGCCGACATAGAAATGGGCGATTAGACCAATCGGCGTGAACACGGCAATGTTCCCGGCCTCGTTCCAAATCCGTAGCCCTCAAGAGCCGGGGATGCCATGGCGCCAGTTGACCATGGAACAATGGCACTGAAGACGTATGCTGGGATAGCTGGCGAGCATGAGCTGCGCCGATTCGGGGTTCGCCCGCTGGCTTCGCGCACATCGCAGGACCGAAAGGGTGAGATCGTTTGATTCCAAGTACTCAGCCGCCTGTTGAGCCGTGTGCGCTCGATCCGTTGACGGAGATACGCAACCGCACCCGTGCTTTGCATGTTCAGCTGGAATCTCGTCTGGATATGGGCCGCGCTTTTGCATCGCGCCAATCGTACGCGCAATTGCTGCAGGGATACCTCGCCATGTACCGGCCGTTCGAGAAGCAGATGGAGGCTCTTCCGGCGGAGACCCACCAACTGCTGGATTGGCCTTCCCGCCGAAAGCAAAACCTCCTCGAGCAAGACTTGAAATGGCTGCAGCCCGTGCCCTTGGAGCACCAGCTTTCGGTTCAACTGCCAGATCTGGGCGACATCAATGCAACGCTCGGCGCCCTCTACGTGGTGGAGGGCTCCTGCCTGGGCGGACAGGTCCTCTATCGCAGACTGCAGGAGTCGCTAGCGCTCGATCGGGAACACGGCGCCAGCTTCTTTTACGGCTACGGCGAACACACCGGCGCCATGTGGAAGGCCTTTACCTGTCTGTTGCGGCAGCAAGTCACCGACTGCGTCCAGGCAGCCGACGCGGCCTGCGCGATGTTTCAAATCTTTGAGCAGACGCTCGTTCAATCCCTCGCCTAAAAGGACCGTGGCCGTTCCTGTAGCTGCCCAGGAGAGTTCGATTCAGCAAAGCCCAACTTGCCATATTTCTATATTTCTACTATCGTCGAATTAAAGCGCGAGAGAAGGTGAATAGCCTTGGCAGGGAAAAAGCAGATCGAAGATCAGGTAACACGCTTCGCCGACATGTTTTCCGCAATCGGAACCGAGCCGCGGCTCCGCATCATGCGGCTGCTGCTGTCGGCCCATCCTGACGGCATGGTCGTAGGAGACATCATCAACGGACTGGGCTTCAGCGCCTCCACCCTCTCCCATCATCTCGACAAGCTCAAAAACGAGAACCTGGTGAAGGTGCGCCGCGAAGGAACCTTCCTCTGGTATTCAGCCAACGCCGAAGCATTGAAAGAGCTGTTGGGCTTTCTCTACGCCGAATGCTGCACCCGGAACAAAGCTGTAGAACCGGCAGCGATCGCAGCCTTGTGCTGCTAGCCGCCGCCAGCGAGAGGGCAAGACCATGGAAGTCAGAGAAGCAGTAAAAGAGAAGTACGGCCAGGCAGCCCTCCGAGTGACCACCGGGGGAAGCTCCTGCTGCGGCGCGGCGGCTGCCATAGAGGGCTGCGACCCCATCACCTCAAACCTCTATCACGCGAACCAAACCGGCCTTCTACCGGAAGAGGCAGTGTTGGCCTCGCTCGGCTGCGGCAATCCCACGGCGCTTGCGGAACTCAACCCAGGCGAAACCGTCCTCGATCTCGGCTCCGGCGGCGGCATCGATGTCTTGCTTTCCGCGCGGCGAGTCGGACCCACCGGCAAAGCCTACGGTCTCGATATGACCGACGAAATGCTGGCCCTGGCGCGTGAAAACCAGCGCAAGGCCGGATTGCAAAATGTCGAGTTCCTCAAGGGAGAAATCGAGCATATCCCCCTGCCGGACAACTCCGTCGACGTGGTCATTTCCAACTGCGTGATCAACCTCTCCGCCGATAAAGACCGTGTGTTGCGCGAAGCTTTCCGGGTGTTGAAACCCGGCGGCCGCTTCGCTGTCTCCGATGTCGTCACCCGCGGCAGTGTGCCTGCCGAAGTGCGCCAGAATATGCTGCTGTGGGTCGGCTGCATCGCCGGCGCCCTGCAGGATGAGGAATACACCTCAAAGCTCACCAGGGCCGGTTTTGTAAGCGTCGATATTGAACCTACCCGCGTGTACAGCATCGAGGATGCCAGGACCTTCCTCACCGGGCAGGGAATCGACGTGGACGCCATGGCCCCGGCCGTCGAAGGCAAGTTCATGAGCGCCTTTATCCGCGCCAAAAAGCCTGCCGCCTGTTGTGCGCCGGGATGCTGCCCGTGACCCCGGCGCGGCGCATGACCGCGGAGGCTGTCGGCACAGCGCTGCTGCTCGCCGCCGTCATTGGTTCCGGCATCATGGGCGAGCGCCTTGCCGGGGGCAACCTGGCCATTGCCCTGCTTGCTAACACCCTTGCAACCGGCGCCATGCTCGTCGCGCTCATTCTCGCCTTTGGTCCGATCTCCGGGGCGCACCTCAATCCCGCGGTCACGCTGGCCGACGCTTCGCTCGGAGGGTTGCCCTGGCGTGAAGTGCCCGGCTATATTGCAGCGCAGTTCATGGGAGCCTTCGGCGGCGTCGCCGCCGCTCATCTCATGTTCGGTGAGCCGGTGTTCCGTGCCTCGCACCATGTGCGGGCCGGAGCGGCGCAGCTCTTCAGCGAATTCATTGCCACGTTTGGGCTGCTCGCGGTCATTTGGGGTTGCTCCCGTATTCGTTTGTCGGCGGTGCCCTTCGCAGTGGGAGCCTACATCATCGGCGCATATTGGTTCACCGCGTCCACTTCCTTCGCCAACCCCGCCGTGACGCTTGCCCGCTGTGCCAGCGATACCTTCGCAGGAATAAGGCCGGTCGATGCCCCGGGATTCATCCTTTCTCAACTCGCAGGTGCCGCTGCGGCAACTCTTCTGTTTCGCTGGCTGGTTCCAACCCTGCCGGCCAACGCCGCCGCCGTAATGGTTTCTCATCCGCCACAGACAGAGGTCAATGCATGAACCGAAAGAAGCGCGTTTTAATTCTCTGCACCGGCAACTCCGCCCGCAGTCAAATGGCGGAAGGACTGCTGCGCCATGATGCAGGAGAGCAGTTCGACGTGGAGAGTGCCGGCACCAGGCCGAGTGTGGTGCGGCCAGAAGCCATCGCCGTGATGCACGAACTGGACATGGATATTTCCCGGCACCGTTCCAAGCACGTCGACGAATTCGAAGGGCAGACCTTTGACACCGTCATCACCGTATGCGACAGCGCCCGCGAAGCCTGTCCCGTCTTCTTCGGAGCCGCCAGGCGGCTGCATCACAGCTTCGACGATCCGGCCGCGCTGGAGGGGACACCAGATCAGCGGCTGGCACTCTTCCGGCGCGTCCGCGATGAACTGCGGGCTTATCTCGCCGACTTTGCCAAAACCACCTGACGGCCAGAAAATCTGCCGCAGCTCCGGTAAGCCTTCCCAGTTCGGGAATGAAAGCCGATGAAAGCTGCTTCAATTCGCTGGACTTGGCCCGCCGCAGGCGCATAATGAGAAAAGGGCAGGCTCCGCAGGTCGCGGCAGTAGAAAGCTATCCCCCGATGCGGCTCATTCCTGCTTCGAAGGGCAGCGGAAGGGCATGAAAAGTGCGCAAAAGCGCCCAAAAGCGCCCCTTTTTAACCTGTAAGCGCTTTATTTTTAATAGATTACACCGAAAAGGGCGCCCCCCTCCCCCCTCCCCCCCGACATGTCCACGAAGTCGTGAACGAATTTTCCTGTGTCCGGCGCTCCGATACCATGAAGAAGCCATGACGCGCTTCGAAATCCTGACCATCTTTCCCGCCTTCTTCACGGGTTTCTTCGCGCACGGAGTCGTCAGCCGCGCGCAGACGCGCGGGCTGGTCGAAATCGGCGTCCGCGACCTGCGCGAATTCACCCACGATCGCCATCGCACCGTCGACGATCGTCCCTTCGGCGGCGGCGAAGGCATGGTCCTCAAACCCGAACCGCTCTCCGAAGCACTCGAAGCGCTCGGCGTCAAGCCACTCGCCGAACGCGATCCGGCTTCGTCCGCGCCAGAATCCGTGATCCTGCTCTCCGCGCAGGGAAAGCCCTTCACGCAGGCTGTTGCGCGCGAACTGGCCGCGCTCAATCGCGTCATCCTCATCTGCGGCCGCTACGAAGGCGTCGACGAGCGCATCAACGACCTCTACTGCGACCGCGAACTGTCCATCGGCGACTACGTCCTCAGCGGCGGCGAACTGGCCGCGGCCGTCGTCCTCGACGCCACCATGCGCCTGCTTCCCGGCGTCCTCGGCAACGAAGCCTCCAGCGAGTTCGAGAGCTTCGGCGCCGGCGATGCCACGATCGCGACGGACATCGAAGGCGTCCCGCGCTCCCAGCACGGCGCCGGCGGCCTGCTCGATTACCCGCACTACACGCGCCCGGCGGAGTTCCGCGGCGCCTCCGTCCCCGACGTCTTGATGGGCGGCGATCACGCCGCCGTCCGCGCCTGGCGCCGCGAACAGCAGCTCCGCAAGACCCTCAAGAACCGGCCCGATCTGCTCCAGCACGCTGACTTGAGCGCCGATGATCTTCGCATGCTGGAGCGGGTGCGCAAGGGACTCAGCGCCAGATGAGCCTTCCTGCCGCAGGTTGGTAGGCGCAACTCCGATTCTTTGGTACACTGGAAGTTCTGAGTGCAAGCCAGGAAAATTCAAGATTGAAGATCGGGCCATCCCAGATCACACAATCGCAGATCAAGCAGGAAAGCAGCCATGTCCATTCATCCCGTAATGCAGCGCTTGGCGGATAAGCTCAAGCGTACCGATTTGCCGGTGTTCAAGGCCGGTGACCAGATTCGCGTACAGGTCAAGATCAAGGAAGGCGAAAAAGAACGCCTCCAAGCCTTTGAAGGCCTCGTGATCGCCATCAAGCACGGTCCCCAGGGCAGCTTCACCGTGCGCAAGATGAGCTTCGGCCAGGGCGTCGAGCGCATCTTCCCCTTCAACTCCAAGGTCGTCGATAAGGTCGAAAAGATCCGCAGCTACCGCGTCCGCCGCGCCAAGCTGTTCTACATCCGCGGACTGCGTGGCAAGGCTGCCCGCATGAAGGAAGTCGCCCGCGACCGCGCCTAGGACTGCAGGTCCGGCAAGACGGTTTCGGCAAGCTTCCCAAAATCAATCAAAAAAGCCTCGGCAGATGGCCGGGGCTTTTTCGTGCCCGCTTTTCCACCGATCTTCGGCAAAACGCTCACGCGCTGCTACCCAATGTCAGCTCGCGCCTTTCTATACTGAATCCATGGCCGCGCGCATTCCTGTGAAGACGACGAGTTCTAAGCCTGCTGGGGCGGTTCGCGAGCAGCGGCAAAAGGCGCTGGAGCGGTCGCTCACGCCGCGTCATTCCAAGGCCGCGGCGGTAAAGAGCAAGACGCAGATCGCGAAAGCTGCGGCCAAAAAGGGCGTCAAGCTCACCAAACGCCAGATCGCGCTCCTCGAGTTGGAAGAGCAGGCCGCCTCGCGAAATTGGGTATGCAGCTGGGAGTTTGAGCGCGAAGCCTGGGCCGAAGGCGCGACGCTGGTCGCCGGCGTTGACGAAGTTGGCCGCGGACCGCTCTTCGGCCCAGTCGTTGCGGCCGCGGTCATTCTGCCCCATGGCCTCGAACTGCCCGACCTGAACGGCCTCAACGACTCCAAGAAAC
Organism: uncultured Acidobacteriota bacterium; assembly: GCA_903832475.1. Lineage (GTDB taxonomy): Bacteria > Acidobacteriota > Terriglobia > Terriglobales > Acidobacteriaceae > Acidicapsa. Next base: position 6,498 of record CAILBQ010000607.1, read on the forward strand.
TGACCGAAGAAGAGCGCGAGCGCTTTAACACCATCGTGCGCCAGGTCGCCATCGCCTGGGCCATCGCCGAAGTGGATGTGCGCACCATCGACCGCATCAACATCCTTCAGGCGTCAAAACTCGCGATGAAAACTGCCGTCGAAGAGCTGGCCGGCCGCGGCCACGGCATCGATTGCCTGCTCATCGACGGCAACCAGAAGATCGACTACTGTCCTCCCGGCGCGATCTGCCGGCAGAAGACGATCGTCCAGGGCGACGGGCGCAGCTTCTCCATCGCCGCCGCCAGCGTGATCGCCAAGGTCTATCGCGATCGCCTGCTGACCGACCTCGACGTTCGCTATCCCGGCTACGGCTTCGCCACCAACAAAGGCTACGCGACACCCGAACATCGCGCCGCACTGCTCAAACTCGGCATCACCGACCTGCATCGCCGCAGCTTTGCACCGGTAGCGGAGCTGTTCGAGGCAGAAGTCGATGCCATCGACGACATCGAGATCGAGCTGGAGTTTGGCCTTACCGGGGATTAAGGCTTTAAAGGAGAGTCCATGCATTCTTCTCGCAGACGGCTGGGTACGTCGACTGCATTGCTGGTGCTCCTGATTACGGGAAGCCAGTCAGTCCTAAGCCAGAAAGCCGCGAGCCGCGTAGACTCGGGAACCGGCACCGTGTCTGGTCAGGTTTCGTGCATGGACACGAATGCTCCTGCGCGCTTCGCAGTGGTGACGCTGGAACCGATGCCCGGAGAGCGCCATTCGAGCGAAGGAGCTTCCGAAGGCAATTTCGCAACGAATTCCACGGCAACCACAGATATGCAAGGGCGTTTCGTCATGGACAAAGTGGCCGTGGGCCGATACTACGTGCTGGCGAGTTTGCCAGGGTATGTCAATCCGCTGGCGGGATTCGAGGCCAAGCAACTCTCGGCGATGGATGAGGAGACCCAGAAAGAGCTGGCCAAACGGGTGCAGATAATTCGAGTCGATGCGAACCAGGTGGTGACCGTGGCGCTCCAACTGGAACATGCTTCGGAAGTCAGTGGGGCGGTTCTC
>CAILBQ010000608.1 GCA_903832475.1 uncultured Acidobacteriota bacterium
CACATGAGCAGGTATTTCAAAGGAATTGGTTATCTTTGCGCCCTCTTGGGCGTGATATTTGCGTTGTCTGGAGTGAGTTGGGCGCAATCGACGCGCGGCGCACTATCAGGAACAGTGAGCGACAGCAGCGGGGCGCTTGTCCCAGGGGCGCAGGTTGTCGCGGTCGGCGTCGAAACGGGCGAAAAAAGCCAGACGGTGTCTACGTCGTCCGGCAGCTACACGTTTCCCGAGTTACCGATCGGCCGGTATGATGTGACAGTCACAGCGCCTGGATTTTCAGCGTCGACCAGCAAGGGCGTACTGATCACGATCAACTCGACCACCTCGCTGAACGTGGCTCTCAAGACTGGAGCGGCGAATGAAACTGTCACGGTCGACGCCAGCGCGCCAAGCCTGGACTCCGCAACGTCAGACGTTGGCGGGACAATCAGCAACCAACAAATTGAGGATTTGCCGCTGTCGCTGGCAAAGGGCGTGAACGGTATGCGTTCGCCGGAGACATTTGTCTTCCTGGTACCGGGCACGACGGGTCCTGGAACGGGAACGGGCGGGAATTCCGGCAATGGCGTCTTCTTTTCGAGACTAAGCGGCGGTCAGGCGTATGGTGCGGAAGTGACGCTGGACGGTGCCTCGATCACGCGGAGTGAGAATGGCTCGTCGTTTGACGAGACTTCACCTTCGATTGAAGCGTTGCAGGAATTCAAGGTAACGACATCCACGCCCTCCGCAGAACTAGGGCGAAGCACGGCAGGTTTCGAAAGCTTTTCGACCAAATCAGGTACGAACGACTATCACGGTACGGCTTACTTCATCGTCAAGAACTCCGCGTTTGATGCCAACAACTGGTTCAACAATGGATACAAGGCGATTCGCTGCACGCCAGGCGAGCCTGACTACGAATGTCCCTACAGCCGTCCCAAAGACAGCAAGTTCGATTTTGGTGGCACGTTCCAAGGTCCGGTGCGCATCCCAAAGGTCTACAACGGACACGACAAGACCTTTTTCCTGTTTTCATGGGAGCAGTACAAATTCACTCCCACAGCTGTTACGCAATCGACCTTGCCGACGCCAGCAGAGAGAAGCGGTGATTTCTCCGGACTGCTTACGTTATCCGGTGCGCCAATTCCGACTGCTTACACCAACCCGTGCACAGGCGATGTGGTACTGCAGAACCAGATATTCGATCCGGCAACGACCAGAATCGGTCCGACCAACATTCCCTGCCGCGATCCCTTCCCAGGGAACATTATTCCGAGTACACGATTCAGCCCGGCGGCAACCGCGTTGCTGGCAGGTCTGCCTGCCCCAAACCAGGCTCCAACGTTGAATCTGCCTTTTGGATTTACGAACAACTACGCGATCACCGCGCCATTCCCGACGGTAAACACCGCTTACACGATTCGCATCGATCAGACGCTGTCAGAGAAGAGCAAGATCTTCGGCTCTTACAGCACGCGTGAAAACGCTGCGATCGAAGCTGCACCAGATTTGCCGGCGCCCTATAACAACAACGGCTGGCCGCAGGACTTTGAAACACACTACGGGCGCACGGGGTGGGATTACACTCTGACGCCCACGCTGCTCAACCACTTGAATCTGGGCTACAACCGGACGAACAGCAAAAACTTCGCGGCCAACATCGGCGCAAAAACGACGCTGACATCGGCTGGCGCGCCAAACTTTTACTCAAACGCCTTCCCCCACGTTTGCTTTGATGGTTTGGATGCCTACAGCTGCTGGGGACAGACCAACAATGGGGATAACATCGACAACGGCATTCGCGTCAATGACAGCGTGAACTGGGTCAAAGGCCGGCAGAGCTTCAAATTTGGCGTTGACTGGCGTCATCAGCAGTATTCGGTGATCAATGACAACATTCCTTACCTGAGCTTCCTACACAGCGAAACGGATTACGCGGCGACGGCGAGCTGTCCACAATGCCAGAGCGGCAACAGCTTGGCCAGCATGCTGCTGGGAGAGGTCGATTACTCCAACCAAACGGTGTACAACCACAGTTCGCGCTGGAATTCGCAATACATTGCGGGCTTCGTTCAGGATGACTTCAAGGTGAGTCCGAACCTCACACTGAACCTCGGAGTTCGCTACGATATCGACTTCCCGCGGCATGAAGCGGATAACTTCACGTCACAATTCAACTTCACTGCACCGGATGCGGCTGCGGGCGGACTGCCGGGAGCTTTGCAATTCGGCACCAACTGCGGTGGATGCAACACGGCGTGGGCGAAGACCTGGTACAAGGACATTGCGCCTCGCGTCGGGTTTGCGTATGTACTGCCCGGAACCAATGGCAAGCTTGTTTTGCGTGGCGGTGGGGCCGTCATCTACGGGCCGCTGCAGTACAGCGACTTCGGTGGATCGATGACACTGGGCTATTCTCAGTTCCGGCAGATTGGCAGCAATTACACCGGGCCCGGGACGGCAGGTGGATTTACACCGGCTTTCCAGCTTGACCAGGGTTACTCGGGCTTCTCGCCGGCGAACTTTGCGCCAAGCACAGATCCGACGCAATTGACGGGCGCACCGGGTGTCTTTAACTCGGTCGGCGGCGAAGTGATCAAGCCGGGTTTTGGCCGTCCTTCGATGACAGATAGCTGGAGCTTGCAGATCCAGGACGAAGTGGCGCAGGACCTGATCTTCACGTTGGGCTATCTCGGTCAGAGTTCGCAGAATTTGCACTCCGGCGATCTCTCCAACAGCAACAACATCAGTACCAGCGACTTCGCCTACGGTGACAAGCTGAACGACGTTCAGTTTGCCATTCAGTCACAGGGGGGAACGTCGGTCGCGGGAGTCAGCGCTCCGTACTCGACCTTCCTGGGAAACCTTGGACAGGCCATTCGTCCTTACCCGCAGTATGACTACATCGCCGGCGATTGCTGCTTGGAGAACCTGGGCCACTCGTCCTACGAAGCGCTCATTACTTCCTTGAATCGTCGCTTCCGGAACGGATTTAACCTGCAATTGGCGTACACGTGGTCGAAGAACGAAACGGATGCCGACTCGACAATTCCGTTCAGCTATACAAACAATCGGTCGCAGACGCAGGATTCGGGGAACTACAAGGGAGAGAAGGCGGTCAGTATTCAGAATACGCCGCAGCAACTTTCTATCAGCTATTTGTATCAATTCCCCTTCGGCAAGGGCCGTCAGTTCCTGAACAACAACAAGGCTCTCGATCTGCTTGTTGGTGGATGGGAGATTGGTGGTATCCAGCGTTACCAGAGTGGCCAGCCGATCGACTTTGGCTGCGCAACCGGTATTCCGTACTACCAAAACTGCATCCGATTCACGCGTGGACCGGGTGCAGCCGCGAACGGTCTAACCAGCGCAGCTTACAAGAAGAACAAGAATGGCCCGAGCATCTTCAATGGCGAGTCATGGTTCGCTCCGGCGTTCCGTCCTGCGGGTCAGCTTAGCCCAACGGATCCTGGTGTCTCTCTTGGTGAAGCATCGTTTGTGGATCAGAACCGCGAAGGTCATGCGGCTTACGACAATAACTCCTTCTGGCTCCGTCAGCCTTCCGCGGGCTGCAACGACGGCTGCTCCTTCGATCCGTTTACATTCGGCACGGGCATTCCGCGCGTGACCGAAGAAGTTACCGGTCCAATGTATTTGGCGGAAGACTTCAGCCTTCTGAAGAACTTTCGCATCACCGAACACAAAACGTTCCAGTTCAAGGTGGAAGCCATCGACGCATTCAATCGACATCGTATGGCGCTGCCGGACACGGAACCTGGCGACTACTACACGGGTGTGAACCTGAGTGGTGGTTTTGGTATCCCGGGAGGAGTCGATTACGGTCCTCGTAACTTCCAATTCACAGGCAGGTTCAACTTCTAACTTGCTTCACAACAGTTGTACAAAGAAGGAGCGAGCCTGGCTTGCTCCTTCTCTGTTTTGCGCCCGCACATGTGCCGAGAGACGAACGATCCCGGGCCATGATGTCAGTGCGACGAGAATCGCCGGTTGATAGAATCGTAGTCGCGTGTGAGTGTTGTTTTTGCGAGGTTTGGATGCGATGTACTTGGGGAGTGGTCGTGGTCTTGCTCTGCCTGATTGAGGCAAGCGCGCAAGGGATCGCCACTCCGCAAGACGGCGACGCGCTATTC
>CAILBQ010000609.1 GCA_903832475.1 uncultured Acidobacteriota bacterium
GATCTTCTTCTGCATGTCGGCGATGGTCTGCTCGACGGCGGAACTGGTGAAGCGGCGGTCGGCTGCTTTGGGACGGGCGTGGGGCAGGGAAGAATCTGTCGTTTCGGCGAGAGACGAGAAGCCAGGGGCGGCGAAAGCGGCGCCCGGGATGGCTTGAGCGGACAGCGCCAATGCTGCGCCTCGCAATACGGTTCGCCGGGTCATGGAATCAACGGACATGGTCGTCTCCTGAGAAGTAGTCTGGAAGTTAAGCGGAGCGGGTAGTCGCCAGGGTTCGCAAAATTCTGCACAAAGTTGGCGAATTTGTGATCGATTCGATCATTTTTCAGCATGAATCGGTGGCAGAGCGATTATATTCCCTAACAATGATCAAATCCTGGAAGGCGACCGCCGGTCCGGCGAATGCGATGGAGAGTGTATGACGCGCTTGATGGTACTGATTTTTGTTCTGGGGCTGGCGTGGAAGTCCGAAGCCAAGCCAGTGGCGCTCTTTTACCTGGGCACGGGCCCGGATTCGATTCGGTCGTTTCTTGCCCATTCCAAACAGATCGACCTGCTGGCGCCGACGTGGTACGAGGTCGACGAAGATGGGCTGCTGACCGGCGAGCCGGACGCGACGGTCCTGCAGGTGGCGCATCAGGAAAAACTGCCGGTGATGCCGATTGTTGCGCTGTTCGACAAGAAGCGGTTTCACCAGTTGATAGGCAATCATGAGGCGTGGGTGCGGATGAACGAGGCCATGATCCGCGAATCGAAGCTGCATGGATACTCCGGGTTTCAGTTCGATTTTGAGGACATCACCTACACCGACGGGCCGGGCCTGACGGCGCTGGTGAAGGATTCGGCAGAGGCGATGCATAAGGCAGGGTTGCAGCTCAGCATCGCCACGGTGCCGAACGCCCCTGGCTATCCGGAAGGCAAAGGCGGGTTTGCCAAGTGGATCTATACCGACTGGCGCGGCGCCTACGACATTGCCGAACTGGGCAAATACGTCGACTTGCTTTGCCTGATGACCTACGACCAGCAGACACGCTGGACGGAACCGGGACCGGTGGCAGGTTGGCAGTGGACGGTCGAGAATCTGGACTACGCCCTGAAAGTAGTGCCGAAGGAAAAGCTGTCGCTGGGGATTCCGGTTTACGGGTATCACTGGTTCACGGGCGCGCCAAAGGTCGACAAGGTGACGGGGGAGGAGCAGCCCAACCCTTCCGCGGATTACATCAACGCCATCGACGCGACGCAACTGGCGACGGCCTATCACGCCAAGATTGAGTGGGATACGGTCGACCATAGCGCGTATTTCTGGTTCTACCGGGACCAGATGCGGGAATGGATCTTCTACACCGACCAGCACACGTTCCAGGATCGATATGACCTGGTTCGCGACCGCGGGCTGGAGGGGTTCTGCTCCTGGGTGCTGGGCGCGGAAGATCCGGATATCTGGAAAGTTCTGCCGACGAGACCCTGACGAGGCTGCCTGATTCGGCTTGTTGGATCGGTGACGGGTCTGGATCTGCATCCAACATGCATGGCGTTTCAAGAAACCGACGTGCTCATCGTGGGCGCGGGCATGGCGGGATTGATTGCAGCTCGGGCTCTGACTGAGGCAGGGAAACGAATCGTGATTCTGGAGGCGCGCTCGCGGGTGGGCGGGCGCATCCTGACTGAGACCGTGAACGGCGAGTCGATCGAACTGGGTGCGGAGTTTGTGCATGGGAAACCTCCCGAGTTGTGGAAGCTCCTGCGCGAGGCTTCGCTGGCTACCTGGGAATTGGATGGCGAAGACCTTTGCTGGAAGAGCGGCACTCTTGACGTCTGCGGCGACGAGGGAGTGGACGACTTTGAGTGGATTCGCGCGCTGAAACAGTGGCGAGGGCCGGATTGTTCGTTTGCCGAATACCTCGAACGCTCGATTGTGGCGGAGGAAAGCCGGGAGCGTGTGATCGGCTTTGTCGAGGGTTTCAACGCGGCGGATCATCGCGAGATTGGCGTGGCGGCCCTGGGCAAGCAGCAGGCGGCCGAGGATGAGATTCAAGGAGACCGGCTGTTCCGGGTCCGTGGAGGCTATGGGCGCGTCACGGAGTTTCTGATGCGGAGGATTCTGGCGGGCAAGGGAATTTTTGCGCTGGAGACGCAGGTGCAATCGATTCGCTGGCAGCGCGGGCGGGTCGACGTGGAATGTACGAGCAAAGGCAAGTCTCGTCGATTTCAGGCCAGGCAGGTTTTGATCACGCTACCGCTGGGAGTTCTGCAAGCTGACGCCGTGCAGTTTTCGCCGAGGCCTGCGGCGATTTTTGGGGCAGCAAGCCGGATGCGCATGGGCAATGTGATGCGGGCCACGATGTTATTCGGGAGCCGATTCTGGACCGAAGCCGCCAGTGAGAAAGAAGACGAAGAACTGCGGAAGGAGCTGCGGCATCTCAGTTTTTTGTACGCGCAGGGCAGCCAGCCGGCGGTGTGGTGGACGGCGCATCCTTTGGCTGCTCCCACAATGACGGCGTGGACGGGCGGACCCAGGGCGGCGGATTTTGACGGCCTGGATGGCGAACAGTTGAAGGAAAGGCTGCTGGCTTCGCTGGCTGCGATTTTCTCAAGGAGTGTTGACGAGCTGCGCGGGGAACTGATCCGATGCAGTTCGCATGACTGGGGGCGCGACCCGTTTTCCCTGGGGAGCTACAGCTACGCTGCGGTGGGCGGAGTCAACGCAGCCGCTGAGATGAGTGAACCTGTCGAAGATACGCTTTACTTTGCCGGCGAACATACCGACACGACGGGACACTGGGGCACGGTTCACGGAGCGATGCGCAGCGGTTTGAGAGCCGCCGCGCAGCTACTGGAAGTGTCTCTGGCTGCAGAGCGCCGAGGCTGATGCGCTCTCGCCTTCTAGTCCGAGGCCCAGGGAATCAGCAGGATTTTGCCGGAGGAGCCGCCTTTTTCGGCGAGCGCCTGCGCTTCAGCGGCTTCGCTCAGTGGGAATGTTCTGGCGATGGGGATGCTGAAGTCATGACTCACGATGTTCTGGGCGAGATGCTTGAGGCGTGAGGAATCTGGGACGGCCACCATGGGTTTGACCTGGAGCTTATAGCGGTCGGCATCTTTGACGGGGCCGAGGACAGAACCGATGACTCCGCCGCTGCGCAGGGTGCCGAGCAGCTTGCCGATCGTTGCACCTCCGACGGTGTCGGCGATGGCGTCGAGGTTGTGGATTTTGCCGATTGCCTGGTCGTCGTCGAGTGCGAGAACGCTGTCTGCGCCGAGATTGGCGGCCTCTTCCTTCTGCGATTCGCGAACGCCGGCAATCACCTTGGCCCCCGCTTGCCTGGCAGCGAAGACGGCGGTGCGGCCGACGCTGCCGAGCGCGCCGGTGACCAGCACAATCTGTCCTGAAGTGACGCCGATGGCCTTTTCGATGAGCTGCGATCCCGTGAGCGTCACCAACGGAAGTGCGGCGGCCTCTTCGAAATCCATGCCGTCGGGAATGAGGGTAATTTCCTCTGCTTTGGCGACACAAAACTCCGCGTAGGTCTTCTTGGTGAGGCCCATGACGCGGTCACCGATCTTGAACTGATGCGGTCCGAATTGGCCTATGCCGCTACCGACCGCGACGATCTCTCCGGCAAGATCGCGGCCCAGGATGCCGGGGAACTGGACGGGGAAGTGATCCTTGGCGGCGCCGCTGCGCATTTTCCAGTCGACGGGATTAATGCTGGTGGCTTTTACCTTGACGAGCACTTCGCCTGGTCCGGGCTGAGGAGTATCGAAGTCTTCATAGCGCAGGTTTTCTGGCCCGCCGTATTCATGCAAAACAATTGCTTTCATTTCTTTCTCCTGAAGACCGCTGCGATTTCAGCACGGCCCAACCTAAGCTGGATGCCCGGGTCAGGTGCGGAGTTGCTCTCATGAAAGAAGAGGGGGCGCGAGTCCCGCGAGATCGAGATGTGTGCCAGCGCTGGGGGCAGTTTCTGCATCTCAACTTTGGAACCGGCAACGGGCATTCGACGTGTAGTTTTGCGTTGCATGGGATGTGAGTTTGCCGGGACTTTTGGAGGGACGATGAGCGAGTTCAAGGAATTAAGCGGCCGTGAAGGCATGGAAAAGATTGGGGGTCTGATCCAGGACATTCGATTTGCGATGTTGACGACTGCGGCCTCCGATGGATCATTTGACAGCCGGCCTATGGCCACGCAGAAGAAGGAGTTCGACGGAACATTGTGGTTTCTCACGGCACAGGATTCAAGCAAGGTAAACGAGATTGCAAATGATTCGCACGTCTCGCTGGTGTATGCCGATCCTTCCAATGCCAAGTACGTTTCGGTGAAGGGGCGGGCGTTTGTGAGCAAAGATCGCGCCAAGATTCACGAACTTTGGAACCCGATGTACAAGGCCTGGTTCCCGGGCGGCGAAGAAGATCCGCAGGTAACCGTGCTGCGCGTGGATGTAAAGGAAGCGGAATATTGGGAAGCTTCCGACAGCAAGCTGGTGCGCAGCATCAAGTATCTGGCTGCGGCGGTGACCAAAGGCAGCGTGGATGTGGGGGAGTACGGTAAGGTTCACGTATAAGTCCGCGGATTCGGTGGAGTGACGGACATGCGCCGGCCCGCGTGGACCGCGTTCTGCAAGATTCGGTATCATCATCGCAATCGAGGCAATCAGGCGTTGGATTGCACGGGCGGCGCCGCACGAGTGGTTGAGGTTTATGGAATCCACCGAAGTCGATCTTGCAGAAAAGTCGGAGAAGCTCGCATCCACCCTAAGGGGATTGGGAAGCGTGCTGGTGGCTTATTCCGGTGGGACGGATTCGGCGTTTTTGGCCTATGCCGCGTATCGCGCCTTGGGGGATCGCATGCTTGCCGTGATCGCGGATTCCGCTTCGCTGCCGCGCACCGAGCTTGCGGCGGCGCTGGCGTTCACCGCGGAGCATGGGATCCCGACGCGCATCCTGGCCACCAGCGAATTGGACAATCCTGACTACCAGCGGAATGACAGCCAGCGATGTTTTCACTGCAAGGATGAGCTGTTCACGCAGATGGAGCAGGCGCGAGTGCAATATGGTTTCGAGCACCTCGCGTATGGAATGAACATGGACGATCGGGGAGAGTTTCGACCCGGCCAGCAGGCGGCGGCGCTGCATAGGGCGGTTGCTCCGCTGGTCACGGCGGGACTGACTAAAGCGGAGATTCGGACCTTGGCGCGGGCCGCGAACCTGCGCATCTGGGACAAGCCGGCGAGCGCCTGCCTGGCCTCGCGGGTGGAGTATGGAAGGCCGGTGACGCGAGAGAATCTGTCGCAGGTCGAGCAGGCGGAAGAGGCGCTGCATGACCTCGGGTTTCGCCAGGTGCGGGTACGGCATCATGGCGACCTGGCGCGCGTTGAAATAGCGCGGGCAGAGCTGCCGCGGGCGCTTGCCATCGACACGCTCGATGCCATCACCGCTGCGCTGAAGCAGCTGGGATTTTTGTATGTCACGCTGGATACGCAGGGATATCGATCGGGTTCAATGAATGACGTGTTGCCTGTGTCGGCCATTCATCCGGCCGCTGGTTGAGCTTTTGCCCTATTCATTTCTGAATCAGCCATCTTCAACAAGAAAGATTTGTAGCATGCGTATTGCTTATCTCGACTGCTTCGCCGGCATCAGCGGCGATATGTTTCTGGGGGCCCTGATCGATGCGGGCGTAGATCCCGGTTTGTTGCAGCGGGCCGCGGAAGCGATGGGCGTGCAAGCAACACTCTCGATCGAGAAAGTGGATCGCAGCGGGATTACCAGCACCAAGGTTCACGTGCTCGAGAAGGGCATGCCGGCTGAGGCCCCGAGCGGGAATGACGCTACGAAAGCGGCGTCCTTTCCGCAGCAGAGAACGCAGGAAGAGACCGCGCACCAGCATCAGCCACAGACGCAGCATCAGCACAAGCTCGGGCATTCGCATAGGCATGATGCAGAACCTGGAAAGACGCATGAGCACTCACACGAAGACCATCATGAACACGGGCATGATCATGCGCACGGGCGGTCGCTGTCGGTGATTCGGGAGATGATTCTGAGCTCTTCGCTTGAGGAGCCGGTGAAGAGGACGGCGATTCGAACGTTCGAGCGGCTGGGTGCTTCCGAAGCGAAGATTCATAACATGCCGGTGGAGCGGATTCATTTTCACGAGGTTGGCGCGGTCGACGCGATTGTCGATATTGTCGCGGCCTCGGCGGGAATTCACGCTCTGGGAGTCGATGCGTGGTTCTGCTCGTCGATCAATGTGGGCGGCGGCATGGTGGACTGTGCGCATGGCCGTTTCCCGGTGCCTGCTCCGGCGACGGCGGATTTGCTGCGCGGCCTGCCTACGTACTCCGCGGACATTCAAAAGGAATTGGTAACGCCGACGGGTGCGGCGCTGCTGCGCACGCTCGTCGAGGATCACGGGCTGAGCTTTGGGCCGCAGCCGGCCATGCGCGTGGATCGGATCGGCTACGGCGCAGGTACGCGCAACCCAAAGAACTTTCCCAACGTGCTGCGACTCTCGGTTGGAGATGCTGAGGACTCTTCGACGAATACGGCTTATGGGGCGTCTCGTGTAGCGTCCTCTGCTGCCGATGCTCAGACCGTGACGGTGCTGGAGACCGCCCTCGACGACCTGTCGCCGCAGATCATTGCGCATGTGGCCGACAGCGCTTTGCAACGTGGCGCGCTGGACGTGATGCTGACGCCGGTCATCATGAAGAAAGGCCGGCCGGGCACGCTGATTACGATTTTGTGCGCGCCGAACAAGAGCGCCGAGTTTGAACAGCTACTTCTGCGGGAGACAAGCACGCTTGGCGTGCGGATTCGCCAGGATCGGCGCGTCTGCCTCGAACGCGGCCACGTGACTGTACCAACCCAGTATGGGCAAGTTCGCGTCAAAGTGGGCATGCTGCATGGCGAGACGTTGAAGGTGCAGCCGGAGTTTGAGGATTGCCGCAGTGCAGCCCTTCAGCATCAGGTGCCTGTCAAACAGGTGCAGCAGGCGGCGCTGGCGGCGTACGCTACGACACTTTCAGAGAACGAAGAATCTCATGCATAAGACATCTCTCCTGGAATTGCTTGCCGAAGTGCAGCGCGGAAATGTTTCGCCCGAATCGGCATCGGAGCGGCTGGCCTCGCTGCCGTTTGAAAACATCGGGCACACGCGCATCGACCACCATCGTTCGCTGCGGACCGGGTTGCCGGAAGTGATCTATGCGGCGGGCAAAACGCCGCGACAGGTGGCCGAGATCTTTGCCAGGATGGTGGAAAATGGCGCAGCCGTGCTGGCCACGCGAGCCAATGCGGATCATGCCGCGGCGGTGCTGCAAGTGGCGCCTGCGGCGAAGTATGACGACCTGGCGCGGACCATCAGCCTGCCGTCCTCTGAGCCTGCGGCGACGAATGAAGCAGGAACGCCGTGCATTGCCGTGCTGTGCGCTGGAACCAGCGATCTGCCGGTGGCGGAAGAGGCGGCGAACACCGCGGAAATCTTTGGTTCGCGGGTGCTGCGGCTCTATGACGTGGGCGTGGCCGGGGTGCATCGGTTGCTTGCGGTGCGGGATCAGCTGACCGAAGCCGACGCGGTCATTGTTTGCGCCGGCATGGAGGGAGCGTTGCCTTCGGTCGTTGGCGGGCTGGTCGGGGTTCCGGTGCTGGCGGTGCCGACTTCCGTGGGATACGGAGCGAGCTTTGCCGGCGCGGCGGCTCTGCTGGGGATGCTGAATTCCTGCTCGCCCAACGTTGTCGTGGTGAACATCGATAACGGCTTTGGCGCGGCCTACACAGCAACCTTGATTGCGCGAGCGGCTCATCGAAATCGCTGATACAGGTTATCTCTCGCTTCCGGCGATGACTAAATGCACAAGCCGCCTCAAAGGTGTGCGTTCTTGCTCTCCCCGTCGGGGAGGGTTTCACGATACGATGTCCGGGCGGAACCCCGTCTTGCTCGGAAACTCTTGAATGCCGGCCAGGCGACAGTCTGCAAGGAGATCGACATGAAATCGAAATGGATTGTACTTCCCGTTGTGGCAGCGATGCTGACTTTCAGCGCGAACGCCGTCAGCTTCGCGCAAACTGCCAAGCAGGATATGAAGGACGCTGGAACAGACACCAAGAATGCCGTTAAGAACACGGGACACGGCATCGCCAAAGGCACAAAGACGGCGGCACGCAAGACCAAGAACGGAACCGAGACGGCAGCGCGCAAGACCAAGAACGGGACGAAAAAAGTCGTTCACAAAGCAGCGCACGGGACCGCGAAGACGGCGGACAAGGTGGAGAACAAGACGACGCCCAACTAACCATTGCGCATAACGAGCGATGGAGCTGGCTCTAGGTGTGGACCGGCATCTGCGCCACTCTTTTTGGTTCGTAGGGGCAGAACGGGTCGCTGGCGAGGGGATCACCCGTAGCCGCGAAGGCGCGCGCCCTGGAACCTCCGCACAGCGTGGTGTATTCGCAATTTCCGCATTTGCCGCGGAACATCGTCGGCGTGTGCAGTGAGCGGAAGATGGGTGCGTGCCGGTACATGTCGACCACGTTATCGGTGCGGATGTTGCCCACGGTGAGCGGCAAGAAGCCGGCCGGATAAACGTCTCCCTGATTGGAAACGAACATGATGCCGTGCCCGTCGCGAATGCCGAAGCCGCGATAGACGGGGTTCTTTTCGATCTCGGAAGCAGCCCATCCTGCCTGGCGCATGTGCTGCAGCGCGACGCGGCGGTACGACGGAGCCTCGGTAGTAGCGACGATGAAGGGCGATGCCTGGGCTCGCTCGAAGATCCAGTGCATGCACTCTTCGCCTTCTTCCGGAGTGATGGGCTGCAGCATGGCGCCGCGCCCGACGGCGATGAGGAAGAAGAGGCTCCAGCGCATGATGGTGACGGTTTTGAGAAGCGCGTAGATGGCGGGAAGGTCGTCGACAGTTTCGCGCGCTACCAAGGTATTCAACTGAACGGGCAGGCCGACCTTGGCGGCATTCTGCAGTGCTTGCATGGTCCAGGCGAAGCAGCCGTCGACGCCACGCACGGCTTCGTGGCGAGCTGGCGTTGAGCCATCCAGGCTGAGGCCGATGCTGTCGATGCCGTGGGCTTTCAGCTTTGCGAACACATCGAAGGTCAGGTCGCCGGTGGCGCTGGGTGTGATCGAGACCGTCAATCCAAGTGACTTGGCTTCTTCGATCAAAGTGTAGAGGTCGGCGCGGCGAAGAGGATCACCCCCGGTGAGGATGAGGTGGGGGAGGGGCGAACCGAAGCCGGCAATCTGGTGCAACAGGTCGCGGCTTTCTTCGTGGTTCAATTCGTTGGGGTCCGGAGTCGAGACGGCTTCGGCCCGGCAATGCTTGCAGGCCAAGCCGCATGCCTGCGTCATCTCCCAGTAGACGTTCATCGGGTTGCGCGAGTAATCGTGCGGAGCGCCATGGGCGTGGGGATGTTGTTTCGGTGCGGCGGAAGTGAAAGTGCGGATGTCGATGACGCTCACGACGGACCTCAGGAGGCAAGGTCTTTTTGAGCACCATCGCCTCACCAAACGCTAGATTGCGCTGGTGCTGTGAGCAGTGACTAGGATCACACGGCACGTGCCGGGGCCGTCGGCGCAGCCTGGTTTCGATCGAAAGCCTAGGCGAGCACGGGCTGAGCGGCCACGGCTTTCGCTGCGATTTTGCGCAACTCTGGCAGCACGGCGCCGAGCGCAATGGGCGCGGCGTTGCGCGTGCCCAGGCTGAAATAGACGCTGCGATACAGCTGGTAGAGCTGCTCGTACACGGCGGCTGCTTCGGCATTCGGCTCGACAGAACGCAAGGGCAGGCAGACGGCTTCCTGGGCGGTTTCAATGTCGGGATAGACGCCGGCGGCGAGCAGGGCAAAGATGCCGGAGCCGAGGCTGGTGGGCACTCCCGAGGGAACGAGAACCGGCTTGTTGAGCACGTTGGCGTAGACCTGGTTGAGGACTTCATTGCGCTGCGGAATGCCGCCTGCGTTGATGACGCGATCGACGCGAACGCCGTGCTCGGCCATCCGCTCGAGGATGATGCGGGTGTGAAACGCGGTGCCTTCAATGGCGGCGAAGAGCTCGTCCTGCGCGGTGTGCAGCAGGTTCCAGCCGAGGGTGACGCCGCCCAGTTCAGGATTGACCAGCACGGTGCGGTCGCCGTTGTCCCAGCTCAGGCGGAGCAGACCGGTCTGGCCGGGTCGATAGGCGTCAAGGCCCTGCGAAAGCGCGGCGACCGTAGTTCCGGCACGGCGTGCGATGGCTTCGAAGATGTCTCCGGTGGCGGAGAGGCCGGCTTCAATACCGGTGTAGTCGGGGTGCACGCTGCCAGGGACCACACCGCAGACGCCGGGCACCAATTCAGTCTTCTTGGCCATGGCGATGATGCAGGTGGAGGTGCCGACCACGTTGACCACGTCGCCTTCCTTGATGTGCGAACCGATGGCGTCCCAGTGCGCGTCGAAGGCGCCGACGGGGATGGGGATGCCTGCGTGGAGACCCATTTCTTCTGCCCATTTGGGTGAGAGGTGGCCGGCAATGTGGTTGGAGGTCTGGTAGTCTCCGTCGAGCTTGGCGCGGATTCCGGCCATGACGGGGTCAAGTGAGACGAGGAATTCTTCGGGAGGAAGGCCGCCCCACTTGGGGTTCCACAGCCACTTGTGGCCCATGGCGCAGACGCTTCGCTTCAGGTCTTTGGTGGAGGTGACGCCAGCCAGTGTCGCGGCGACCATGTCGCAATGTTCAAGAGCGGTGCCGAAGCGGGCGCGCTTGTCGGGGTTGTGACGGAGCCAGTGAAGCAGCTTGGCGAATCCCCATTCGTGGGAGTAGACGCCGCCGC
>CAILBQ010000610.1 GCA_903832475.1 uncultured Acidobacteriota bacterium
CTGCTGTCGGATCACATCAATCTGCTGGGCTTCAATCCGCTGGTGGGACCGAATGAAGGACGGTTTGGGGATGGAACTCGCTCCGGACTTCGCTTCTTTGACATGACAGAGGCGTATTCGAAGGTGCTGCGCATGCTGGCGCAGGAAGCGGCATTTGAAGAAGGCTTCGCGCTGGATGAGGGCGTGTACCTGGCGACCTCGGGACCAAGTTTTGAGACGCCGGCGGAGATTCGCGCCTTTCGCGCGCTGGGCGCCGACCTGGTCGGGATGTCCACGGTGCCGGAGACGATCGTGGCGCGGCACATGGGGTTGCGGGTGCTGGGAATTTCCTGTGTCACCAACCTGGCGGCGGGGATCAGCCCCACCCAGTTGAGCCATGAGGAAGTGTTCGAGGCGGGCAGCCGGGTGCAGCACCAGCTTG
This sequence comes from uncultured Acidobacteriota bacterium, assembly GCA_903832475.1. Lineage (GTDB taxonomy): Bacteria > Acidobacteriota > Terriglobia > Terriglobales > Acidobacteriaceae > Acidicapsa. Next base: position 422 of record CAILBQ010000610.1, read on the forward strand.
CCGCGCTGCTCAAGCGGATGCTGCCGGCTATTGCGGAAGCCAGCGAGCCGGATTCGCATGCAGACGCGGAGAGCGGCCGGTGACGACGGAATTCTCCGCAAGCGGGAGGCTTCCCTTCCCTCCCCTAATGGTGGCGGTGGCGGGTGCGTCCGGATCGGGCAAGTCGACGCTGGCGGCGGAGCTGGCGCGAACGCTGGGCGGGCTGCACTTTTCGCTGGACAGCTACTATCGCGACCTGAGTCATCTGCCCATGGAAAAGCGCAGGCAGCAGAACTTCGATGACCCGGCCATGATGGAGATCGGACTGCTGGCCGAGCATATTGGAGCGCTGGCCGAGGCGCGCAGCATCGAGCGACCGCTCTATGACTTTGCCACCTATGCGCGGATTGGAGCCGAGACGGAAACGGTGCATCCCGCGGCGCTGGTGGTGGTCGAAGGGCTTTTCAGCACCTACTTTCCCGAGTTGCGGAAGTTTTACCAGCTGAGCGTGTATGTCGATACGCCGGACGCGGTTTGCTTTGATCGGCGGCTGAGACGGGATGTCGAAGAGCGCGGTCGCGACGCAGAGTCTGTCCAGCGGCAGTATGACGCGACGGTGCGGCCCTGCGGGTTGGCGTTTGTGCGGCCGATGATCGACTTTGCCGACCTGGTGGTGGAAGGAACGGATGCGCTCGACTTCAAGGTCGAGCAGGTGATCAGCGCACTGCGCAAGCGTGGGCTGCTGCATCGCTTCGGGCTGGACGGTGGTTCAGAGTTGGGAAAAAGTCGGGCTGCTGGTGCCGATTTGACCGGCAAGTATCGGTCCTGATTCCTGCTCTGGTTCGATTCAACAAAATTTGACGCGACTGCAGCGCAACTTTCCGGCCTGGTTCGTACTCTGATAGCGTATGCAGGCCCTCCTCCACTCTCAGCGCGTGCAGCAAGCCCAGGAACGAGTGCTGGAATGGCTCAAGTGCGGCATGGCGCCGCGGCAACTGGCATTTACGCTGGCGCTTGGCTTTGCTATCGGCTGCATTCCGCTGCTTGGGGTGACGACAGGCATCTGCGCGCTGCTGGCGCTTGTGCTGCGGCTGAACATGCCGGCGATCCAGGCGGCCAACTGGCTGGCCATGCCGCTGCAGATCGTTTTGCTGATTCCCTTTCTGCGGCTGGGGCAATGGATCTTTCCCGGATCGGCGATCTCGTTCGAGCGCGCTGAATTGCTGGCGCGGGTGCAGGCGTCCCCATGGCAGTCGGTGGTGCAGATGGGCGGCCTTTTCGGGCATGCGACGGTGGCGTGGATGTTTGCGGCGGCTCCAGCGCTGCTGCTGATGACGCTGCTCTTGACTCCGCTGATGAGCCGGGTGGCAAAACTGGCCGCACAGGCGGAGTAGCCGGAACTCGCGTATCCTCCAGATTTGTTGAGACCAGAACGTTGTTGCTATCCACCCATTCCGCTGAAAGAACGCGGAATGGGTGGGGCACCCGTCCACAGTCAATTCGAAACTGATCTAATAGCGATCCTGCACGGGTTTTGCGCTTTCCAGCCACGCCGTATAGATGAGATCGCGCAATTCGCTGGCGCCGGCGGCAAGGCGCTGCTCGGTGAAATCGCGAGACTCTGGGGTGCCGGCCTTCTCGAAGGCTCCCTGCTTGTCGAAGGCGTAGACCGCATCGATCTGAGTCGCGGTGCTGCGCAGGTAGGCCACGTAGCTGTCGAAGATGTCCCCGGAGATGGCCCTGGGCGCGGTCATTTTGGGCTGGACCTCGGCGGGCGTGATGTTCGCCGCAACAAAAGTCCCCTCAAAACGCCAGTGAATGCCGTGCGCGGCGCTAAATCCATGGGGATTGTCTTTGGCGGCCCAGCCATCGTAGTTGATGGTGGTGTGGAGAGGCTGGGAGCCGTCGCCGACGTAATGGCCGAGCCAACCAACGTAGAAGATGGCCGCCTGCTCGACGGCGCGGGTGTCTTCATGGGCGGCGGAGAGCTTACGGTATTCGCGCAGGGCGGCCTTGAGGCGCTGCCAGACTTCGAGCGTTTCCCAGGGCTGGAGGCCTACCTTTTCCGGGCGTTCGCCGTGGGCGAAGACACTGGCTTCAAAGTCGAGGCGGTTGTGGGGGAGCGGACCCAGCGCGTCGGCGGGTTCGAGATCGAGGAAGTGCTCGGGAGCCTGCGCGCTACTGAGCTCCTGCTCGGCGTGAGAACGCCAGCGATCGGGCTCGGGGCCGAGGTATTCGATCTCATTGATGGCGGATTCGGAGCGAAGGAAGGCGGGAGCGTCGGCCGGCAGGGCGGAAACGGCCAGGCGATTGATCATGCGATGGCCTTCCGATCCCCATCCAAAAGCGGAAAGCGGAGGTAGCAGGCTAAGGATCAGAACGGTGGCAGCGGAGCGGGAAAAAAGCGAGGAAGGCATGGGCAAAGTATAGCTGGAGCCGTAATTTGGGACGAAAAACACGAATTCTGAAGTATTTCCGGGTTCCGGACACGATTCATATGAAAATTTTCCGAAATTTTTGGAACAATTAGCTTGCGTAAGTTACCACGGTGTACTACGGTAACACTAAAGTTGTAGACATCTCAGCGGCTATCCTATTCACTGAAGTTGCGGTGAGTTGTGGAGAGACGACTGCGCGAAGACGGACGCCCTACCTTGAAGAGTGCAAATACGAAGGCTGTGTTGATCCTCACCGGTTGTGTGACGGTGTACCTGGTGCTGGGTGCAATTGTGCACCTGTTCTGGGGATCCGGGGTCGACAACGTTGTTCTTGGCGTGGTGGCGGCTGGACTTCTTCCCTTGTTGTTCTTTGTCTTCTTCCGACCGATCGAGTCTGAGCCTTCGAAAGGCAACAGCGGGCCGCTGGCGGAAGCGCTACTGCACTCAACCAGTCCGATGGTGCTTGCGACCAGCATGGACGGCTCGTTTACGTATCTGAACCCTTCGGCGGAACGCATCCTGGGTTTGAGGTCGGCGGCCATCATCAACAAAGCGCAGATGACGGAGATTTTTGCGCCTGGGGAACTGGAGCGCATTGGCCAGTGGCTGCGCAAGCTGCATCCCAATGGGGGCGGCGGGCCGGCGGCAGTGGCCGACCCCATGCGCGACTGCATCAACTATGTGCTGCAATTCCCGCCCAGCCAGCTGCGCGGCATCGATCTGCAGCTCCGGCGCAACGATGGCAGCACCTTTCCGGCAACGTTATACCTGTCGGCGATTCGCGATGCGCAAGGGAAGCCGTCGGGCATTCTGGCGGTTGCGCTGGACCAGACGCTGAGCCATCGCCAGGAGCGGGCTCTGCGCGAGTCGCGGGAGCGCTATCGCGATCTGTTTGAAAATGCCAACGAGATGATCGCCACGCTGAACCCGGGCGGTCAGTTCGTCTACGTGAACCCGGTTTGGAAATCATGTTTTGGGCTGGGAGAAGAAGCGTTCAGCAAGCTGGAAAGCCTGGAAATGCTGTTCAGCGAGGACTGCCGGGCGGAAGTGGGAAGGCTGTTCCGGGTGGCGCTGGAAGGCGAGAGCGTGGAACATGCTCCGGTGCGCACGCACACGCTGGACGGACGGGTGCTGGACCTGGAACTGAGCCTAAGCCGGCGGCAGAAGATCGGCAATCCGCTGGCGATTCGCTGCCTGCTGCGCGACATCACGCCGCAGAAGCAGCGCGAGCGGCGCTTGGCGCTGCAGCTGGTTGTTAGCCAGATTGTGGGGCAAAGCACGTCGCCGGAAGTGGCGGCCATGCGCATTCTGGAATCCGTCTGCCTCTCGCAGGGATGGGATGCTGCCTTGTTGTGGCTCTTGCAGGAAGATGAAGAGCACCTGCAGTTTTATTCGGCCTGGGGCGCTCCGGGGAAGAAGAGCGAAGCGCTGATCCAGGAAAGCATGGGCCTCACCATCGAGCGCGGACCGGATCTGCCGGGGCGGGCCTGGGTGCTGGGCAAGTCGGTGTGGATCGAAGATCTGGCCGCAGTGCCGTCTTCGACGCGCGTGCAGGCGGCGCGGCGGCACGGGCTGGTGACGGGCTGGGCTGTTCCGGTAACGGTCGGCAACCGGCTGATCGCCATTCTCGAGTTTTACTGCCATCAGAAGCAGCGCGAAGAGCGCGAAACGATGGCCACGCTGGAAACCGTTTCCGCGTCGCTGGGGCAGATGCTGGCGCGTTCGCGGGAACAGGATCGCGTGGAAGAGCTGCACCGCACGCAGCAGATCCTGCTGGACACGATTGAAGACGGCATTTGTGCGGCGGACAAGAATGGCTCGGCCAGCCTGGTAAACCCGGCGGCGGGACGGCTGCTGGCCGGGGCGCCGGAGCTGCTGGTGGGGATTTCGGTGCACAGCCTGCTGCATGGCAATGCTCCGGGGGGCAGCCGCTGCGGCGAGGATTGCGCACTGCTGCGGGCGCTGAACCGCAATACCTCGGCGTCGGCAGAGACGACGGTGTATCGCCGCGATGGCAGCTCCTTCCCGGCCGAATTTTCACTGACGCCGATTTTGGAGCAGGGTCGCGTGGCTGGCTCGGTGCTCAGCTTCCGGGACATCAGCCAGAGATTTGCGCTGGACCGCATGAAGGACGAATTCGTGTCGACCGTGAGCCACGAGCTGCGCACGCCGCTCACGTCGATTCGCGGCGCGCTGGGGCTGCTGTCGGCGGGCATCCTGGGCCAGGTCAGTGACAAGGCGGCCAATCTGCTGCGCATTGCGCTGTCGAATTCCGACCGTCTGGTGCGACTGATTAATGACATCCTCGACCTCGAACGCATTCAAAGTGGACGCGAGCCTTTAACCTTCCGGCCTGTTTCGCTGGGCGAAATTGTTCGCCAGGCCATGGACGGCATGCAGCCAGTGGCGGACGCGGCGGGCGTGCAGCTCATTCATGATGCCAATGAAGTGAACATTTCGGCCGATCCCGATCGCTTGCTGCAGGTGATTACGAACCTGCTTTCGAATGCGGTGAAATTTTCGCCGGAGGGCGCATCGGTGGCAGTAACGCTGCGTGAAGGTTCGAATGGCGTGATCATTTCGGTGATCGACCAGGGGCGCGGCATTCCGGCGGATAAACTGGACACCATTTTCGATCGCTTCCAGCAGGTGGATGCCTCCGATTCGAGGCAAAAGGGCGGCAGCGGTTTGGGGCTGGCGATCTGCCGCACCATCGTCACGCAGCATAACGGCCGCATCTGGGCGGAACGCAATGCGGTTCTGGGCTCGACCTTCCGCGTGCTGCTGCCATTACATCCCAATCTTGTTGTGACGACCACCGCGACGCCATTGATTGAGCCTGATCGCGGGCGCATCCTGCTGGCAGACGCGCACCTGACCACGCGACCTATGGTAGCCAACCAGCTGCGGCGACAGGGTTATTCGGTGGTTGAAACGGGCACGGTAGACGAAACACTGGCCGCTCTCGCCACAGCTTCTACGAATGGTGGACCGGGCATGGCCAACACTCGAATAGAGGCGATCCTGGTTGATATTTCGCTCGATGGGCTGAACGGATGGGAGATTCTGCCGCGGCTGCGCATGGAGCCGGCAGCGATAGGCGTACCCATCGTGCTCTTGAGCGTGGATCATCCCAACCCCGCATTGCCGTTGCCCACCGGCGCGGATGGCTGGGTTTCGCAGCCCACCAATGACGAAAATCTGTTGACCGAACTGGCGCGGGTGCTGTCCAGCCCTGGGGAACAGGCGCGCATCCTGGTCGTCGAGGACGATGTCGACTTGGCTCGAGTCATCGGCGCGGTATTCGCCAAGGATGGCATCGACGTGATGCTGGCGCATACGCGGCAATCGGCCCTGGACGCCTGCTTCACCTTCCGGCCGCAATTGATCGTGCTCGATCTTTCCCTGCCGGATGGGGACGGCTTCAATGTGGTCGATTGGCTTCGCCAGCACGAGGAGCTGGCGCATCTGCCCCTGGTGGTGTACTCAGCGCGGGAGATTGCTCCCGCGGAACGGTCTCAGCTCCAGCTGGGCCCCACTCATTTTCTGACCAAGGCCAAGGTGCAGCCGCAGCAGCTGGAGTCCTTGGTCTTGACGATGCTGCGCCGTTCGCGTCAGATGGAAGAATCACTCTGCCTTGTCAGCCCGTCGGATGAACAACTTCCCGGCTCCGCCGCGGATTGAGGCGTTTGTAGAATTTCAGGAGCTCCCCCTTGTCTCGCCGAATTTTGATCATTGATGATGAAGACGACATCCGTCAGGTCGCCGCGTTAAGCCTCGAAACCGTTGCCGGCTGGGACGTCATTGTCGCCAGCTCCGGAGCGCAAGGATTGCTGCGCGCCGCCGAGCACCAGCCGGACGCGATCCTGCTGGACGTGATGATGCCGGGCATGGATGGCCCGACCACCTTTCGCGAACTGCGCAAGAATCCTGCGACCGCGAAAATTCCCGTGCTGCTGCTGACCGCCAAAGTGCAGGGGCCGGACCAGCGGCGCTTTGCCGACCTGGGCGTCGAAGCGGTGCTGCTGAAGCCATTCGATCCGCTGACTCTTTCCACCCAGATGGAACGCATCCTGGGTTGGAGCTGAGCCCATCGTGGCGAGCAGGATCTTGCAAGAGGCTGACTGACCATGGCCACACCGAACGCCGGTATTCCCCAGTCGATGTCGGAAGCGCTGGACCAGATGTGGTCGCGTTTTCAGTCGGAGATTGGCAAGCGGTTGGATGTGCTGGATGCCGCAGTCGCCGCGCTGGACGCTGGCCGGCTGACACTTGAGATCCAGAAAGAGGCTCACGGAGCGGCGCATAAGCTGGCGGGCATTTTAGGCGTCTTTGGCCTTCCTCGTGGAACGGAGCTGGCTCGGCAATCGGAGCACCTGCTGGAGAAGGACGTTCCGGCTGAGTCCGTCGCCGATCTGGCTGCGTGGGTCGCCGAATTGCGCCGGCTGGTCGAAGGCCGGACGCTTCGCCACTAGACGTCGACAAACGCATTCCCAGGTCATTGGCAGGGTCACGCGGACGCAATCGTTCAGCGTCGAAAATAGTTGATCACCCACATCAACAACGAGAGAACGACGGACAAAATAAGGCAGGTTGCGATTGGCGCGTAGAAGGCGAATCGTTTGCCTCGGATGGCCACGTCCCCGGGAAGCCGGCCCAGGGGCAGGCCCATCCTGGTCGCAAGCAGAATGAGGCATCCGCCTGCCAGAAGCAGTATGCCCACAACTACCAGAATGCGGCCGATATCCTGCACAATCTGAGTCTAGCGTTTAGGGACAGAGCCGCTCAAGCGTCGGCTTTTTACGTGAGCCCGGCAACAGGTACACTCAAGCCTGGTGACGCCGAAAGCCCCATCTACGCCGCAGCTCGGCTTTCACTTTGAAGCCGCTCCGGAAGCAGCCGCCGACGAGCCCGCGAAGCCGTCACGGCGAGCGCAGAGCCGGCGAACCTGGCTGGTGCGCCAGCTCGTCTCCGAGGCGCGCGATCTGGTTGAGCAAGAGCTGGGCGATGTGTGGGTGGAGGGGGAGATCTCCAACTGCCGTCCGGCGTCGTCGGGACATCTGTATTTCACGCTGAAGGATGCCGAAGCGCAGTTGCCGGTGGTGCTGTTTCGGCGGCAGGCGATGCTGCTGCGCTTTCGCCCCGAAGACGGGCTGCATGTGCGGGTACGCGGCAAGGTCAGCGTCTATGAACAACGCGGGCAGCTGCAGCTGGTTGCAGAAACAATGGAGCCGGTGGGCGCGGGCAGCCTGCAACTGGCCTTTGAGCAGCTGCGCGACAAGCTGCGAGCCGAGGGATTGTTCGAGCAGGACAGAAAGCGGCCGCTGCCGGCGTTCCCACGGACCGTTGCGATCGTGACTTCGCCCACGGGCGCGGTCATTCGAGACTTTTTGAATATCGTGAACCGGCGGCACTCGGGGTTGTGCGTCGTGCTGGTGCCGGTGGCCGTGCAGGGAGACGCAGCGGCGGCGGAGGTTGAGTTCGCGATACGAAGGATCAACGAGAATGTGGCAGCGATCGATGCCGACGTGATCGTGCTGGCGCGTGGGGGCGGCTCGCTCGAGGACATGGCGGCTTTCAATTCCGAGCGCGTGGCGCGAGCGATAGCTGCTTCGCAGCTGCCGGTGGTGTCGGCGGTGGGTCACGAGACGGACTTCACCATCGCCGACTTTGTAGCCGACCTGCGCGCGCCGACGCCCTCGGCCGCAGCAGAGTTGATCACAGAGGCACAGCACAAGATTGCCGAATGCGTTGCCGAGTTGGGCAATCGCCTGGTGCGCGCTGCGCGATACCAATTGCTGCAGGCGCAACAGCGATATGGCCGAATCGCCGTGGCACGTGCCGAGCAGCGTATGGTCACCAGCCTGCATCGGCTTGAACAGCGGCTCGACGATCTCGGGTTTCGCCTCGACAATGCGGTCGCTCATGAGTTGCGCGATCGCCGTCATAAGCTGCTGGATCTCACGGCAGCGGTCCTGCGCCACGATCCGCGGCAGCAACTGGGCACTGCGCGCGCTTCTCTGGCAGCGTCGCAGGCGCGCATGCAGCATGGGCTGGAACGCAGAATTCAGGCCGACGCGCATGAGCTTGAATCCCTCGAAGCACGACTGTATCGGGCTGCCTCTGTTCAGCTGGCCAGTCAACGTGCTGCTTACACGCGCTTGCATGGGCAACTGCATTCGCTTTCTCCGCTGGCAGTGTTGCAGCGCGGGTATGCACTTGTGCTCGACGCACGCGGCGCGGTCATTCGATCGACGGCACAACTTACGGTTGGACAGCGGGTCCATACTCGTCTGGATGATGGCAGCTTTTCAAGCCAGGTCAACGAGATTCAAGCAAAGACGAAGAAGAAGGAAAAGAAAAAGGGTTCATGAGACAGCTTTTTGGTACGGATGGCATACGCGAAGTGGCAGGCACGGCGCCGCTGGATTCAACGACAGTTTATGCGGTGGGACTGGCGCTGGCGCATCAACTTCGTCCGGGCGCGATGGCTTCGGGCACCTTGACCCCGCGCGTGATTATCGGCCGCGATACACGCGAATCGAGCCCGTGGATCAGCAACATGCTCGCGGCAGGATTGATCGCGGGCGGCGCGGAAGTAGAGAGTGCAGGCATCGTGCCCACTCCGGCGATCGCGCACCTGGCGCACACGCATGGATTCCATGCCGGCGTGGTTATATCGGCGAGCCACAATCCATGGCAGGACAACGGCATCAAGCTGTTTGGTCCGGACGGAAAGAAATTGCCCGACCATGTGGAATTGGCGATTGAAGAAGTCATCTTCAAGCACGCATTGTCGACAACGGCTCCGGAAAGCGTGCTCGCGCTGGGGGATCAGGAACACTATGCCGAAGAGTACATCGACTTTCTGCTCAGAGCAGTTCCTGGGATCAACCTCGATGGGCACAAAATCGTGGTGGACTGCGCGAATGGCGCGGCTGCGGCGATTGCGCCGAAGTTATTTGCGAAGCTGGGCGGAGATGTTGTGTTGCTGAACGTCACCCCAGACGGGCGCAACATCAACGACCATTGCGGCGCGCTGCACCCGAAGACTGTGGCTGCACAAGTGGTCGCGCATCATGCGGAGTTGGGCATCACGCTGGACGGCGACGCGGATCGCTGCATGCTAGCCGGCGCACGAGATAATGTCATCAATGGCGATGCGATCCTGCTGATAGCAGCGCGCGACCTGGCCAGCCGAGGCCTTCTGACAGGCCAAGTCGTGGTGGCCACGACCATGTCGAACATGGGACTTGAAGCGGCGTTGAAGCGGTCGGGCATTCGCATGATGCGAGCCGCTGTGGGCGACCGTTATGTACTGGAGATGATGCAGAAGGAGCATGCCGCACTGGGTGGGGAGCAGTCGGGGCACATCCTGTTCCCTCACCTGGCGACGACCGGCGACGGATTGCTGACGTCACTGGTTGTACTGGATCTGATTGCGCGGACCCGCAAGACGATTGAAGAGCTTACCGCGGATTTGAAGGTGTTCCCACAGGTGATCGTGAACGTGAAGGTGCGCGAGAAGAAGCCGCTTGAAGAGTTCCCTTCTGTTGCGGAGCGAATACGTGAGGCAGAGAAAGCTCTGGCCGATTCAGGACGCGTGGTAATTCGCTATTCAGGAACAGAGGCGCTGGCGCGGGTGATGATCGAGGCGGAGAGCGAAGAGTTGATGCGGACGCATGCCGATGCGATTGCCGATGCCATTCGAACCGAGTTGGGAGTGTAAGTCGAAACTTCACGGTATCGACCAAACTTTTACTGCCTACGTGGAATAACGGAGAAAAGGATTCTTTTTTTCTGCTCCGCCACAACCTTTCCCGAGTGGCGGGTTCAAGTCGGTAGTGGATGCGCCTGCATCCTGTTCTCGTATCTTCTCTGCAGGAAACCCATTCTGATGGGAACGTATTGACTGGCTAACACTTCCTGCCCCAGGGAGCTACGGTGAGTCACGCGCTCAAATAACATGCCCCGGCGGAAGATACATGCTTTCACTCCCGGCTAAGCCGGCACACGCAGACCTCAAGGAGAAAACCGATGAATCGCTTGCTGAACAGATTGACTCTGACGGCGTTAGCCGTCCTTGCTCTGACCACCTGCGTAACAACTGCGAAAGCACAAGGCATCTACACGGTACAAGGCGGCCGTACAACGGTAACTCTGTCGAAAGGATTTTTGGGCGATCTGACCACTCTCAAGATCGTACCAACAGCCCTGTACGGATCTCAGGTCTATGAGAACCAGGTTTTCTTCCCGATCACAGCGGGAGAGATCAATTTGGCCAAGCCGAAGGGCAGATCCTGCATTCGGGTGGAATCTTTCTAACCTCCGCCACCAAAGAAGTGAGGCTGCAAAGCTTCATACTTACCACCACCGGCGAGCAGTCCTACATCACGGCCATCGTGGTTGCCAACGGCAAGTTTGTGGGCCGCCTCAATCTGTTTGATGTTGAACTGCCCAGCACATTGACACTGCCGCTTGATCCGCACTCGGGAGACTTTTTCCTGTCAGGGCTTAAGCTAACTCTCGATCCTGCTGGAGCGACGGCACTCAACGATGCTTTCGGCGTGAAGACCTTCGTGGATAGCTCGTACATTGGGTACGCACTGTCGCTGGGCTTTGTACCATTGTCGGCAGACGGTAAATAACCGACAGGCGGGGAGGATCAGGGTTGGTGCTCGTCCCCGCCTGTTCTTACTTCACGTCGCGCCAGTTGTCGCCGAAGGCCAGGTCGGCGACGATGGGAACGTGTAACTGGACAACACCTTCCATCGCTTCCTTGACCATGGTTGTCACAGCTTGCGTTTCGTCTTCGGGGACTTCGAAGAGTAACTCGTCATGGACTTGCAGGACCATGCGGGTGCGAAGTTTTTCTTCGATCAGCTTGCGGTCGATCACGATCATGGCCAGCTTGATGAGGTCCGCAGCGGTGCCTTGCAATGGAGTGTTCACGGCGGTGCGCTCGGCGAATCCGCGCTGGTTGGCGTTGCGGCATTCAATGTCGGGGATGGGGCGCATGCGTCCGAAGAATGTGCGCACGCTGCCGGTCTGACGCGTCTCGGCGATGGTCTTGTCGATGAACGCCCGCACGCCCTGGTAGCGTTCGAAATAGCGCTCGATGTAAACCTTGGCTTCAGCCTGCGGAATGCTGAGTTGCGCAGCAAGCCCAAAGGCGGAGATACCGTACACGATGCCGAAGTTGACCGCTTTGGCGCGGGCGCGAACATGTTTGTCCATGTTCTCCATTGGCACGCCAAAGACTTCGCTGGCGGTGAGGGTGTGGATGTCGCGATCGTGCTGGTAGGCGTCGACGAGCAGCGGGTCCTGGCTGAAGTGGGCCATGAGGCGAAGCTCGATCTGCGAGTAGTCGGCCGAAAGCAGGCGGAAACCTGGTGCGGCTACGAAGGCAGCGCGGATCTCGCGGCCTAGCTCGGTGCGAATGGGGATGTTCTGCAGGTTGGGATTGACGGAGCTGAGGCGGCCAGTAGCGGTGGCAGCAGCGTTGAAGGTGGTATGCACGCGCGACTCGCGATCCACCAGCAATGGAAGAGCGTCGACGTAGTTTGATTTCAGCTTGGCGAGATGGCGGAACTCAATCACCAGGCTGGCGACTTCGTACTCTTCGGCAAGGTCTTCGAGCACTTCCTGCTTGGTCGTGATCGTCTTTCCCTTGCCATAGATGAGCGGCTTAGGCAGACCCATGTGCGTGAACAACACTTCTCCTAACTGTTTAGGAGAGTTGATGTTGAAGCGGCGGCCAGAAAGCTCGTAGATTTTTTCGCTGACTCTCGTCATTTCAGAGCCAAAACGCGTGGACAACTCATCGAGCGCACCGAGATTGACACGGATGCCTGACTGCTCCATGCGGAATAGGACGGGGACAAGCGGCAGGTCGATGGTTTCGTAGACGGAGGTGACAGCGTGCTCTTCGACTTGCCTGCGCAGCGTGGGCAGCATGGTCTGAATGGCGTGGGCAGCGCCGGGGAGCGAGGTGGGCACTCCCTGGCCGCTGCGCGCAACCACGTCGACGAGAGTCTGCGCAGCGTTGGTAGGGTTCACCGCATACGAGAGCAGCATGGTGTCGGCGACGGGGCCGCGCAGAGTCAAGCCCAATGCAGAGAGGCGATGCAGAGCAGCCTTCGAGTCATGCGCGATCTTCGGAACGGCGGGGTCTTCGAGCAGTGCCTTAAGCGGCGCATCCAAAGATAGCCGCAAAGCGAGTTCTGGTTCTCTGTCAACTTTGACAGACACGCCGAGGTACTCGACGGGCGCGGCAACTTCTGTCGATACGGGAATGGTGGTCGCATCGATCATGCCGGAAAGATCGAAGGAGCCTTGCGCCGGAGGCAATGCCTCTTCTTCCGCGCCGTCTTCGCTTGCAGCCGAGGCTGGAGAAGCTTTGGCATCCTTCTCCAAGGCGAAGGCGAAGCCATGTACACGGGCCGCGGCGAAAAATGCGGCGACCTGCGCTTCGCTGGGGTCGTCGACCAACTCGGCGGTTGGTTTCTGGGTGCCGGGAGCGAGTTCGCGCAGGAGCGAGGTGAATTCGAGCTCGGTGAAGAGCTCGCGCGCCGCTTCGAGATCTGGCTCGGTGGTCTGCATGCGCTCGAGGTCTAGCTCGAGGGGGACATGCTGATCGATGGTGACCAGCTCTTTTGAAAGGAGGACGGTGTCGCGGTTCTGCTGCAGGGATTCGCGGTAGGTCTTGCGCTTGATTTCGTCGGCATGATCAAGGGTGGCTTCGACGCTGCCGTACTGTTGAATGAGCTCAACGGAGCCTTTGTCGCCGATGCCGGGAGCGCCGGGAATGTTATCGATGGAGTCACCGCGCAGGGCCATCACGTCGATCACCTGTTCCGGCGGAACGCCGAAGACTTCGACCACCTTGGAAGGCGTAAGGATGAGGTTGTCCTTCTGCGGGTTGAGGACGCTGACGTGGTTCGAGACGAGCTGCATCATGTCCTTGTCGCCGGAGACGATGAAGACCTCGTGGCCCTGTTCAGAGGCCTGGCGGGCGAGGGTGCCGATGACGTCGTCGGCCTCGAATCCGACGGCTTCGAGGATGGGAATGTGCAGAACTTCAAGCGCGCGGCGGATGTAGGGGACCTGGCGGGCGAGGTCTTCGGGCATGGCGGTGCGGGTCGCTTTGTAACCCTCGTAGGTGGTTTCGACGAAGGCTTTTTCCTTGGATGACCAGCGGCGGAGGGCGCCGATTTCGCGTGCCTTTTCGTCGCGGAAGACGGCGCCGCTGACGTCAAATACAGCCGCGAAATAGTGCGGAGCGAAGTCCTTGCGCAGCTTGGTGATCATGTTCACAAAAACATAGATGGCCGCGGTGGGCAGGCCCTGGCGCGTCGACATGGGACGCGAGCGCTGCATGGCGTGGTAGGCGCGGAAGATGAACGACATGGTGTCGAGCAGGAAGACGGGCTGGAGAGCGGACTTTGCGGATTCGGGGGGTGTCGCTTGAACAGGCATCGTCTGCGAGTTTAGCAGCGAGGGAAGGCTGCGCGCGACACTCCCACATCTCCTCACAAACGCGTGAGGAGATATGGGGCAC
>CAILBQ010000611.1 GCA_903832475.1 uncultured Acidobacteriota bacterium
ACAGTCCGATACGCAGCCAGATCATCGAATTTCCGACCTATGTTCAAACGGTGAAATGGACGCACGACCCAAACGAGGGACACCCTACGAATGAGGAGATGAGCTATAACTCGAAGGAAGGAATGGAAATCTATTCGGATGTATCTCTGTCTTATGCGATCGATCCGAAGATGGTTCCTGACTTCTACCTGAAATACAGATTAAGCAACCTTGAAGCTTTCACGCACGGTATTCTTCGCGACGTAGTTCGTAACTCGTTGAACGAAGTGGCATCGACTTACTCGGTGGAGGAGATTTATGGAGTGCACAAGGCCGAGTTTCTGCATAAAGTCAGCGCGTTGATTCAGGAAAAGCTTACGCCGGTCGGCGTGGGCATTCAGCAGTTCGGATTTATCGGAGCGCCGCGGGTTCCGGATGTGATTTCAGCGGCGATCACGGGCAAGGCGCAGGCGATTCAGAACGCAGAGCGCGCGCAGAACGAACTGGCACAGACGCAGGCGGAAGCGGCGAAGAAGATTGCCGAAGCTGACGGCGACGCGAAGTCTGAGGTCGCCCGGGCGCAGGGCGAGGCGGAGGCGAACCGGATACGGCAGGCTTCGATTTCGCCTCAGCTTCTGGAATTGAGGAAGCTGGAAAATCAGCGGGCTTTGGCCGACCGCTGGAACGGGCAGCTACCGCAGGTTGAGTCGGGCAGCGGTGGCGGCTTGATGCTGCAACTGCCGAAGCCGCAGTAGGTGGCTGACAAGCAACAGAAGCGGCCGAGTTCGGTAACGATTTCGACCGCTTTTTCATATCGAGCTTTCTCGGATTGGGTCCGCTTATGATGGACAAGGCGGCTTTTCCGCCCTGGGCCGCTCATGGCCGTTGATTTTGCACGAAGTCAGGACGAGGAATGGGATTCAATTGCGGGATTGTCGGGCTGCCGAATGTGGGCAAGTCCACGTTGTTCAATGCACTTACGGAGACGGCTGCGGCGGAAGCGGCAAATTACCCTTTCTGCACGATTGAGCCGAATGTTGGGCGCGTCGCTGTGCCTGATGCGCGGCTGGAAGTGCTGGCGAGGCTGGCGGGTTCGGAGAAGATCATTCCCACGCAGCTGGAGTTTGTGGATATCGCCGGGCTGGTGCGGGGGGCTTCGCGGGGAGAAGGGCTGGGGAACAAATTTCTGGCGCACATTCGCGAGGTGGACGCGATTGCGCACGTGCTGCGGTGTTTTGAAGACGGCAACGTGACGCACGTAGAAGGTTCGATCGACCCGGTGCGCGATGCCGATACGGTAGAGACAGAGCTGATGCTGGCCGATCTAGACAGCCTGGAGCGGCGGGTCACGGCGATGCAGAAGAAGATGAAGGGCAACGATCCCGAGGCCAAGGCGCATTTGCCGGTGATTGAGATGGCGCTCGAAGCATTGCGTGCGGGAAAGTCGGCGAGGACGATCATTCCGGAGCTGAATCATGACCAGCACAAGATTTTGCATGGGATGGGGCTGATCACTTCGAAGCCGGTTCTTTATGTATGCAATGTCGAAGAGACAGCTGCCGGGACTGGCAATGCGTTTTCGGAGAAGGTTGCGGCTTTCGCGGCAACGCTCGGGGCGAAATCGGTGGTGATTTCGGCTGCGATTGAGGCGGAGGTTTCGCAGCTAGCCGAAGAGGCGGAGAAGAAGGAATTTCTGGAATCGCTGGGACTGGAAGAGACGGGGCTGGCGCGGGTGATCCGAGCGGGCTATGCGCTGCTGGGACTGCTGACGTTCTTTACGGTCGGGCCCAAGGAGACGCATGCCTGGACGGTGGAGAAGGGATCGAAGGCTCCGCAGGCAGCGGGCGCGATTCACTCTGACTTTGAAAAGGGATTCATCCGAGCTGAAACGATTGCGTATGCGGACTTTGTTGCTGCCGGATCTGAGGCTGCGGCAAAAGAAGCAGGCAGGATGCGCCTGGAGGGCAGCGATTACCTGGTGCAGGATGGTGACATCTTCCATTTCCGATTCAAAGCGTAGCTGGTTCTGTGGCGGAGCGGGCGGGGACACGATTAGAGCAATCCGGACCGATGTTAGAGGACGGGTCCCGATATAAGTGACGAGCACCTTCTTTTGCAATTCTTATGACAACTTCCGGTTTGCCTCGGGGTTCCTAAAACCTGTAAGCTGACTGCGAAATTCGCAGTTGTCAATCAACGGGCCTCAGGCTACGGACCGCTTCCCCGGCGGCTCGAGCGCCCCCAGCGAGTATTTGGAGGATTCCATGAACGTCTTTCGCTCAGCGCGGTATTTTCTGTTCGCGCTTCTACTCTGCGTGGTTCCGGCATCGGCATTTGCTGGAGTCTTTATCAGCATCGGCATAGCACCGCCGGTGTTGCCGGTCTATGTACAACCGCCCTGCCCGCAGGATGGCTATCTGTGGACGCCTGGCTACTGGGCTTACGGCGACGACGGCTACTACTGGGTGCCTGGTGCGTGGGTGCCAGCTCCCGAGCCTGGATTCCTCTGGACGCCGCCTTACTGGGGATTTGAAGGCGGTCACTATCGCTTCTTTGAAGGTTACTGGGGACCGCACGTTGGCTACTACGGTGGCGTGAACTATGGGTTCGGCTACATGGGCATGGGTTTTGCCGGCGGCGAATGGCGCGGCGGACGGTTTGCCTACAATACGGCCGTGGTCAACGTGAATACGACGGTCATCCACAATACCTATGTGAACGAAACGATCGTGCACAACACGACGATCATCAACAACAATCACGTTGCCTATTCGGGCGGCCCTGGCGGCATTCAGCACCAGCCGACGCCGGAAGAGCGGCAGGCATCCACCGAGCGTCATGTCGCGCCGACCCCGGTGCAGCAGCAGCACATCCAAGCGGCAGCCAAGGATCCGCAGCAACACTTCTCTGCGAACCATGGACGTCCCGCAACGGTTGCCGCGGCCAAGCCGCTGACGGCTCCGGTTCACACCGGTCCCATTAACGGAGCGCGCCCCAACACCGAGGCGGCTCGTCCAAACGCAACGCCGGGTCGTCCGAACACACCGGCGGCACGTCCTGAAACGCAGGCACGGCCTGAGAATCAGGCACGGCCCACGCCGACTCCGCAGTCGCGTCCAGAGACGCGGCCCACGCCGACTCCGCAGGCCCGCCCTGAAGCTCGACCTGCACCGACGCCGCAACCTCGCCAGGAAAGCCGACCCTCGCCTGCACCTCGTCCAGAGTCGCGGCCGGCACCGGCGCCCCGCACCGAGGCGCGTCCGGCGCCCCAGCCGCATGCCGCTCCCAGGCCGGCGCCAGCTCCACGTCCTGCGCCCGCTCCGAAAGAAGAGCATCCGCACGGTCGTTAACCGACTGAGCAGGACTTAACCAGCCGCCCGTGGCCAACCCACGGGCGGCTTTTTTCATCTCTAAGAGGGAATATCTGCGCCTTCGTGGGCCGGATGTCGGCACGACCTCTATACAGCAGGATGAAAAAAAGGAGGAGAGATGAAAGGACTTTCGGGATTTTCCGTAGCAGTTGCAGGTGCAGGCCTTTGCCTGTTTTCAGTGAACGCCCGGCCAGTGCATGCAGCGATTGTTGCCCCGGCAGGTTACGTTCAGGATCATGGCCGGCATTGGGACGACCCTCCGGCGGAGATGGACGAGATGCACCGCAAGGGATTTCATGACGGTGTCGAGGGGGCTAAGAAGGATTTCGACAATCATCGATCGCCGGATCCGCACAACCGCGACGAATTCCGTCACCCTCATGTTCCGGACCACGACCGCGAGGCGTATCGTCAAGGATTTGAACGCGGTTATCAGATGGCATGGGATCACTATTCCACCGGCCACTAGAAATAGCTTCAACACGCAGCAGAGATCCCGGCGCCGGTCGCCGGGATTTTTTGCGTGGGATCAGTCTCGAAAGGGCGCAGGGCTGCGATTTCTATCTCCAGCCCGCCGTATTGGGGATGATCATTTTCTCGAATGCGATAGGCAATATCGATCAGGCTGCCAGTCTGAAGATTAAGTTCGTGGGCGCGATGGGCGAGGTTCCAGCCGACAGCCCGGATGGGGGTCATCGATGGCAAGGGACCTGTAGAGCTTCGCAATTCTAGGCGGATGTGGCGCTCTTTCATCAAGCGAACAGGTGCTGCGAGCTGTAGGGCGCGAGCGAGAAAGATTGGCTCTGGATTGCCATGACCGAGGGGTTCCATTTTTCGCAGCCAGCCGGCCAGCACGGGGGTAACGCGTTCGATGGGTAGTTCCGCGTGAATTTTCAGGATTTGTTCCGCATCTTTCCCAGCGAGTTTGCGGGCCGCGAATTCGTAAAGGCGACGCTCCATCTCGGGAAGATTTTCGGCGGGCATGGCAAAGCCTACGGCGAAAGCGTGGCCGCCGAAACGGGAATAGAGGTCGGCGCAAGTTTCGATGCATTCAAGCAACGGGAAGCCATCAATCGAGCGGCCCGAGCCATAAGCGATGCCATCCTCAACGCTGACAACGATAGCTGGTTTCGCGGTGCGATCAACGACGCGCGAGGCAAGGATGCCGATGATGCCGCGGTGCCAGCCGTGCCCGATCATAACGAGCATCTTGTGTTGAGAAAGCTTGGGCTCGCTGGCGAGACGATGTTCGACCTGCTGCAGAACGGAGGCCTCGGTGGCGCGTCGGTCGGTATTGAGCTGCTCGAGTTTTTCGGCAAGTAGTTGGGCGCGAGCGGCGTCGCGGGTGGTGAAGAGCTCGACGACTTCGGCAGCGATATCCATGCGGCCGGCGGCGTTGATGCGGGGGGCGAGGCGGAAGCCCAGGTCGAAGCTGGTGAGGGGCCTGGTGGCGGGATCGATGTTGGCGGCTTTGAACAGGGCGCGGAGACCGAGGCCGGCGGGGCGGTGAAGTTCGCGGATGCCGAGAGCGGCAAGGACACGGTTTTCCCCTTTGAGAGGAACGGCGTCAGCGACGGTGGCGATAGCGACCATTTTGAGGAAGGAGGGGAGAATTTTGTCCCGGGTTCGCGTAGTCCCGAGACGCTCATCGCTACGCTGCAACAAGGCCTGGGCCAGTTTGAATGCGATGGCGGCGCCACAAAGAAACTTTTCGGGGTAATTGCAGCCGGGCTGGTTGGGATTGAGTACAGCCAGGGCGACGGGAATTTCGTCTTCGGCGTCGGGCAGGTGATGGTCGGTGATGATGAGGTCGAGGCCGAGCTTCTGTGCAGTGCGCGCCTCTTCGAAAGCGCGCATTCCAGTGTCGACGCTGATGACGAGGGTGACGCCTTCGGCGGCGGCGGTTTCGAGGACTGCCGATTGAATGCCGTAGCCTTCCCGCAGGCGGTGAGGGACGTGGAACCGGACTTTGCAGCTCTTGGGGCCGTTCTTTTGGGCTGCGGTCGCGGCGAGCATCTCGATGGCGGTCTTGAGGAGTACGACGGCGGTCGTGCCGTCGACGTCGTAGTCGCCGTACAGCAGGATGGTCTCACAACGGGCGACGGCAAGTTCGATGCGATCCACCGCCGCGGTCATTCCTAGGATGAGGAAGGGATCGTTGAGGTGATCAAGGCCTGGATTGAGGAAATGGTAGGCGGCCTCGGGCGCAGAAATTCCGAGTGCGAGAAGCAATTCGGCTACGACCTGGGGAATCTTTGCAGCGGCGGCTAGGCGTTCGGCTTCTGTAGGATTGGGAAGTCGAAGCTGCCAGCGCTGGGCGGGTCGAAGGATGCCGCTCATCGGTCCGGCTGACGGCAGGATGGATGGTGGCGCGGGCTCAGCAGTGGCGGGACTGACTGGCGCTGAATCGAGCCCGGAAGCCGTGGTCACAGTTCTTCGTTCTCTCCCTCGGAGTCGTCAATCACAATGTCGTGGAAGCTTTCAATGCCTTCCAGGATCTCCTGGTAACGTTCGTACCACTCGGTGGTTGTCTCGTGAAGAAACATGACACCCTGGTGCACGAAACCAAGCTGGATGTACCCAACTTTTCCGGCATATTTTTGGAGCCACTGGGCCTCGATCAGCTCGGACGCTTCTTCATCGGGGAAGTTTAATTCGCCAGCTTCTTCGATGAGCTCGTCCAATTCGTCGCGGTCGAGTTTGACATCGCTGATTGTGACGAAGAGGGCGCCGGCGTGTTTGGCCATTTCGACGAAGTCTTTCCAGGAGTCAGGGTTGTCTTCGCTGCCTTCCCAGAGGATGGCTGGTATGTCTTCGGTGACATAGCCTGGAAGGCGGCGCATGCCATGCCCTTCGATGAAAGCCACCATGTCGTCTTTGAGCGCTACGAGGTTATCGGTTTCCATAGGTAACCATCATTGTCGCAGATGAAACTGCGGCATTCGGGATGCGTCTTGCGTGATTTCGCGACCATAGTACGCCAAAATGGCGATGGATTGCATTAGCCAGTATGAAGTGACCCAGGGAAGCGAATCGGGCCCTGATTCAAAGCAGCTTGCAGGTGGCGCCGTGAGGTACCAGCCTGTGGAAAGAGCAGCGGCCGGGGCGGATAGCATGGAGCCTGGAGGATTCCCAGTTTGGCACCTTTTGAGCGTCATGTGTTTGTATGTCAGAATTCGCGTCCCGAGGGCGCGCCCCGACCTTCGTGTACCAAGGACGGCAAGAGCGACCTATTACCTCAGTTGCAGATGTTCGCCAAGGCTGCCGGGATTTTGGCCACGGTGCGCATCAACAAGTCCGGATGCCTGGACCAGTGTGAGCATGGGCCAACCATGGTGGTGTATCCGGAAGCGGTCTGGTACGGGCATGTGCAGGCGTCGGACGCCGAAGAAATTGTGCGAGAGCACCTGGTTGGCGGCCGGCCCGTCGAACGGTTGCGGCTGGCCGATGAGTGCGTCAACACAAAAAGCTGCCCTCATCGTGGCTTGCCGACAGGGGCGTAGTTTTGCCTCGCTTCGGCCTTCCAGGAGGGGCGGAATCCACGGTGATCCGAGTTCGCTGGGTGGCCAAGTTGCACAAGTCGGAGGGCAGGGGAAGGACGCCCAATGTGGTATCTTGGAGGTTCAGTCCATGATCTTTTCTCGCGAATATATCGGATACCTAGCACGTCGCACGGTTAAGCACCTGGTAGACGCCAAGATGATCCATACCGACCAGGCAGCCCTTGTTGAAGAGCGTGTCACAGCCGGTATGATCGATGAGATCTCTCTCGAAGACCGCATCAATGACGAGGTTCGCATCATTCTCGAGGCTTACCAGCAGGAAATGCTTAAGTCCGGAGCGCAGTACGCGGAGATGTTCAAGAAGGTCAAGGGTGAGCTGGCACGCAAATACAAGGCGGTCCTATGAGGATTTCCCGCGACAAATTGAACAAGCTCGCGCACACCGTGGCGGACACGCTGGCCGACATTGACCAGGTGGATTTTCTCGAGGATCGGAATACGATCCGTCAGGAAGCGCGCAAGGCCCTCGAACAGTTGTTCACGGAAGAGACCAAAATCGACCAGGCAGCGCGCTTAAAGATTTCGTCGCAGCGCCGGATCATTCCGGAAGGTACCCAGGAATGGGACATTCTGTACCGCAAGTATTACAACGACGAGGTTCGACGGTTGGGAATCTAGTCGTTTGTCCGAGCGCTGCCTTTGGCGCGGACCGCAAGATTTGGTAGATTAAAAGTGTTGTTTCTTCGCCCCGAAGGAACAATCCCCGCAGTGTGGCGCTATCGTCTAGGGGTTAGGACGTGAGATTCTCAATCTTAAAACACGGGTTCGATTCCCGTTAGCGCTACCAGAGAACATCCGCCAAGATACGCTAAAGCCCGCTAAATCAGCGGGCTTTACTTTTGGAGCAAGAAGGGTCCTGGTGCTTGCTGGCGCAAGAACACATTAGCGGTGGTATACAAGGCGGTACACATGGAATTGGCAGGGATCTGCGATGGATAGGGTTGAAACAGTGCAGACAAGCACCGTGTAACTTTGGGCGCAGACGGTCAGACTGAAAGCTTCTCGTTGGCGTGGCATTGCGGGATCATGCGGACAGTGAGGCCAAATCTTCGGTCATGTTTCGTTTTTGTCTTTCTTGGCCTCAAATTACGATAGACACGCGAGACGTTGTGTGAGAATGTGAAAGTGAATTAATGGCACTGACTGGACCTTCCGCTTCGAGCGGTGAAGGTCTAGTGGCCGCCATCGACCCCCGGTCGATGGCGGCCTTTTTTGTGCTTCAAAAGGAGACGACGATGACGGATTTTTCATACGCGCTCTCGGCAACGCCAACGGCCGAACCGGATTGGGCGATGACCTCAAAGCAGGCTGCTCGTTACCTCGGGGTTTGCGAAGCGACGTTGCGGGCGTGGCGCGCCGACGGGACGGGGCCGCGGTTTTTCCGATCCGGTCCCAAACTTGTTCGATACAGGAAAGCTGACCTTGATGAATGGGTGGCAACTCGCTTCAACGTGCATTCAGCAGAACCGAAGCAGGCCAAGCAACGCGAGGTCTTCGATGCCAACCGCTGAGGGCAAAAAATTCCTGGGAGTTGCAGAGGGTCAGGCAGACTCTGCAACGTTGGAACATGCGTCGCTTCTCCCCGCTACACCGCAGGGTGGGTTCACCTTCGACCAGATCCATCGGTACTTCACAAGCCGGCTAGCAAATGAGCGACTGCCGCGAGCCAAGCAGGTTTCCGCGCACTGTCCGTTCCATCCGGACGATCACGTCTCTCTCAGTATCAATATGGAGCGGGGTTTGTGGAAATGCCATGGGTGTTCCGCACATGGGGGCATGCTGGGTTTCGAGCGCCAGCGTTTCCCCGATTTGAGCCCTGAAGAAGCTCGCCACTCCATGTATCTTGCCGCCGGTGCTGAACTGCCGAAACAGCGTCGGCGACTCATCAACACTTACCGCTACGTCAGTGCCACGGGGATTCTGCTTTACGAGAAGTTGCGATATGACCCGAAGGGCTTCGGCTATCGACGACCCGGCGAACACGGTTCATGGTTCTTTGATCTCGTTGGCGTGAACAAGGTGCCCTACCGTCTACCGGAGTTGATCACTGGAAACCTTGTATTTGTCGTTGAAGGAGAGCGCGACGCGGACAACCTGACCGAATTTCTCAAGGCGTACCAGCAGGAACACTCAGAGATTCGGATCGCGGTTACTACCAGTTGCGACGGTGCCGGAGACGGAAAGTGGCTCGCTGGATACAATCCGTTTTTCAGCGGCAAAACGGTTGTCTGCATGCCGGACAACGACGAAGTTGGCAAAAGGTTTGCTCAGCAGGTAGCCGAGGGTGTTTCTCAATTCGCTGACAGCGTGCACATTCTGGCGCTGCCGGGGCTGGAATCAAAAGGTGATGTCACCGATTGGATTGGAGCTGGGCACACAGTTGGCGATTTTTTTGCGCTTCTAAAGGACGCGCGACCATTTACTGGCAGTGTCGCCGAAGGCGGTGCCGTCGAGCTGGCTAATCCCTTCGACAATGGTTCCGACACCTGGCCAGAGCCGATGTCAGAAAGTGCATTCTACGGTCTTGCCGGCGACTTTGTGCGGCTGATGGAGCCGGAGACGGAAGCTGATCGTCAGGCGCTGCGGTGATTTTCCTCGTCATCTTTGGATGCATGGTGGGTCGAAAGCCGTATTACAAGGTCGAGAGCACTAGGCATCGCATGAATCTCTTCGCCGTCCTCGTCGGGGAAACTTCTACCGCACGAAAGGGTACCGCGACCGACCGGGTGATTCAGGTACTGTCCCAAGTTGATCCAAACTTCTTTGATGTCTGTCAGGTCTCCGGTCTGAGCAGCGGCGAAGGACTGATCCACGCGATTCGTGATCCCAGGGAGGAAGACGTTGACGTCAACGGTTCAAAGGGTCCTGCTCACTTCGAGAAGCGCGTCGTCGATCACGGTGTAGATGACAAGCGCCTGCTCGTGGTTGAGGCAGAGTTCGGCAGCGTGCTGCAGCAGGCAGACCGCGCAGGGAACATCTTGTCTACAACGATGCGCAACGCCTGGGACGGAAAGGCTTTGCGTGTAATGTCGCGCTCAAACAAAGACTGTTGCAAAGAACCGCACATGGCGCTGATTGGCAACGTCACTCTCGAGGAATTGCGACTCCGCTTAAGCCTGAGTGATCAGTCAAACGGTTTCGGGAATCGGATTCTTTGGGTCGGCGCACGGCGGTCCAAGGAGCTAGCTCACGGAGGTCAGGTACTGGATCCTGGCAAGTTGGAGAAGCTGGTTGGGCGCTTGCAGACTGCTCTGTTCACGGCAAAGCAAACCGACCAAATCCGTTGGGACGATGCAGCAGCAGTGGCGTGGACCTCGGCATATCACGAGCTGGTGGATGGCAGCCAGGGCGTATATGGTCGCATGACTGCTAGGGCTGCGCCCCTAGTCGCGCGGCTGGCCTCAATCTTCGCTCTGCTGGATTGTTCGGATCGCATTAGGAGCCAGCATCTTGAAGCAGCTATGGAAGTTTGGGCGTACTGCGACGATAGCGTATTGCATTTTTTCGGAGATTCCATCGGGAATGAGACCGCCGATGCCATCCTTCGTAAACTGCACGCTAGTTCCGGAGGGTTGACGCGCAACCAGTTAAGCCAGGCCCTCGGAAATCACAAGGGCAAGGAGCTGTTGAACCAAGCACTTGCCGCGCTGAAAAGGGCTGGGCGAATCACTTCCGAAAGTGTCCAGACCGGTGGCCGGCCGGCTGAACTTTGGAAGGTCTTGGCGAAATAAGCGAAATAAGCGAAATAAGCGAAATAAGTTCCGGCGCCGACATGGAATTCGACTTCTTTAGCATCTTTAGCTTCTTTCGCGGGCCGCAAACGAGCGTTCTAGAAAATTCAGAGGAGACACCATGCCGACCTTTAGCCGCAGGGAACGATTGAGGAACTCGGTTAGACCAACTATTGCCGACGCGGTCGCACCGCTAAACCAGGCGGAGCTGGAGGAGGTTCTGGATTTCCCGCGCGACACGCAGATTGATCCTTTTGGACTGGGCTTGTGGCTGGTGGCGCGGTGCCTGTTTGGTCCAAGTCGCAAAGGTGAGGTCAGCAAGATGTTTCTGGACTTCTGTGAATGGCGACACCAGGTTGGCATTCCATTGGCAACGCGAGGAGCTTTTGTGCACGATCTTCGCGAAGCCGGCTACGCGGTCGAAAAGAACCTGGTATGCGGGATTGAGTTGTTCGAGGATACTAAGGTCAATCCCACGGCGGCAGCGGGCTAGCGTTTCGCTTCTACCTGGTCGTTAATAAAGGCAACTTACTCGGCGGCCGGTTCAGCACCAACGAACTTCTCGCCAGAGGCTATGCCCCTGGACCGCATTAAGAATTCACAGAGAAGAGCCTCTTCACCCTTTGCCAATTCTTAACCTGGCATTGATCCGGGGAACTCGTGCGGGTAGGCTTGAATCAGCATGCAGGGGCGGAAAGACGGGCCGCCGTTTATCCGCTTTCGGAGCCACCTAACTTCCCATTGAAGACTGGCCGTCAGCGTAGCACTACAGGAGTGACCACTGGAGGGCAGGGGGTGGGGAGCGCCAATGAGACCGGTTCATTACCTGGTCCCATTGGTAGAGAAATTTTCATTTCCCCGGCGCGAATTTTGATGTTCGCAATTTTCTTGGCCGGTTATCAGCGCTTTCAGTTCCAAAACTTTCCCCGCGCGTCGCGGTGCAAGCCACCTCCGTGCCTCTGGTCGAAGAGCTCTGCATCTGAAAACGGTGCTGTTAGATTCAATTGGGTTAGGCGGCGCAATTGTCATAGCCCTTGCGAAACCGCAACTTCCGCGGCGCCCAAGCTGATTTCAAGCCGCCAGGTCAGCGTGGTAAAAGGCTATACGCCTGCCTGACTCGTCCCGGGCGTGAGAATGCTCTCGCTTTCGCCAGCCGGGATAAGTTTTTCTGTTCTCGCCGATCTCGTGGGGGCGACTCCCGGAGAATCACAACGCAGCGTCGGCTTCGTCAATAGGGCGTGATGGGGACCAGAAAGCAGTCTCTTCGTACCTTGCTCGGCTATGCGGTTCTCGTATCGAATGCGTCACGAACGGTGAAAAACGCCGCCTTTGGCTTGTTGTTGGCGTCGAACAGCAGGGGCCGCTCTGGTGGGCGATGCTGTTGAGCTGTCTGCCCCGGTGGCGGCCCCGGAGGCAATACCTCTGCCTGCCCAGCTGCTTGGCCCCGATGGTGTCCAGCGCCAGGAGCGCGTGGGCCCGCGCGTCGGGCCGCCAACCAGGTATGCGCGTCAGTGACTCCCCACGTCAACACGGCTGCCACGGCCGGTTCACTCACCATCACGTCCATATAGTCGTGGTAAGTCTGAGCGACGGCCGCGTCGATCTCCGCCGGGTCGTCGGTCTTGAAGGTGTCGTCGTTGATGTCCATTTCCGTGACAAAAATTTTTAAACCCATCCCGCGCAGCGTGCGCATCCACTCTCGCAGCCCCTTACTGTCCGCGGTAGACCAGCCGACGTGAATGTGCGACTGGATACCAACCGCGTCGATCGGAACCTTGTCTTTCATCATCCCGCGAATCAACTCTAGGATCGCGGCCCGCTTCTTCACGTCTTCATCACTGTCCGTCTCGATCCCGTAGTCGTTGTAGGTCAGCAGCACATCGGGATCCGCCGCGTGCGCTGTCTTGAACGCGAGCGGGATGAACTCCGGTCCCAGCAGCTTCAACCACGGCCCATTGCGCAGCCCATCCGTTCTCCCGTCGGGCGGATGTACCGCCTCGTTCACCACGTCCCAGGAGTGGAGATTGCCTTTGAAATGCCGGGCGACAGTCGTGATATGGTCCACCAGCAGTTGACGCGCATTGTCCTTGGTTGCCGTGGCCTCGAACCATGTGGGCAACTGCGCATGCCAGTTCAAGTTGTGCCCGCGCACCTTGATGCCGTGCGCCTCGCCAAAGGCAACCAGTGCGTCGCCAGCCTCGAACGAGTAAGTCGTGGGTGTGGGCCGCATGGGACCCATCTTCATCGAATTCTCCGCCACCAAAAGGCTGCATTGATCGATCACGATCTGCGCTACGTCTGCGCTGCTGGACAGCAATTGCGCCTCTACCGCCGTACCGAATAGCAGACCTTTCGCGCCAGCATGCGCTTTCAGCGAACCAGAGCCGGTGATTCCCATTGCCGAGGCGGGGCTGGGGGACGGCCTGCCCGGCTGATTGGTCTGCGCCTCTGCGACAAGGTTTGCACTGCGGATGCCGAATGCTAAGGCCC
>CAILBQ010000612.1 GCA_903832475.1 uncultured Acidobacteriota bacterium
CTGGCCGACGCGGAAGGCTTCGTGAGCGAAATCACGCGCTTCGTGCTCACGCGCGCGCTCGACGAGCTGCGCGAGGTGTTCGAGGCCAATCCAAAGTTTCAGCTGAGCATCAACCTGGCGCCATCCGATCTGGCCGATCCGCGGCTGTTGCTGCTGCTGGACGAAAAACTGGGACACGGCCCCATCTCCGCGGCTAACCTGGCTTTCGAACTTCCCGAGCGCGCTACCTTCGACCGCGAAATTGCGGTCACCGCAATCCGTCGGCTTCGCGACCGCGGCCACAACGTCTTTATCGATGATTTTGGCACCGGCTACTCCAACCTGACGTACCTCTCCGAGTTAAATGTCGACGGGATCAAGATCAATCGCTCTTTTATTGGGACCATTGGAACGGAATCTGTGACGGCTTCGATTGTCCCGCAAATCCTGGCTGTCGCGCGGGCTCTGGACCTTCAAGTGGTCGTGCAGGGAATCGAGCGTGAAGAACAGGCAGAATACTTCGCTTCTGGCAATCCCCACATGCTTGCACAGGGATGGTTTTTCGGTTTGCCTGTCCCTGCTAGAAGCCTGCTATTCCTTTGTGCGGAGAAAGCGGAATGATGGCAACCTCAGGAAGACGTTCGTGGATGCCGTACCTGTGGACCCTGGGCACCGCTCTGCTATGTGCATTTGCGGGCCTGGCTATCGGCCTGAGTGTAGCGCTGCGCTCAACGGAACACCGGCTGGTTCGATACGACAACCGTCTGCTGCAGTACGCCGAGGGATTCAACACCGAGATCAACACCACCCTGGACGCGGTGAACGCTTCTCCCTTCCCCTTCTGTTCCGATGAGGACATTGCTCGGCTGCGGGGGTTGGTCTTTCATGGGCATCTGGTGAAAGACATTGGCCGCGTGCGCGATGACAAGCTGTATTGCACCTCCGTGGACGGCCGGCTGCCCCATCCTGTGCCGCAAAGGAAGCCGGACATCGTCACGCCGAGCGGCCGCAAAATCAGTTTGAACGTGCCCCTGGTCAGTGCGCCGGGGCTGCTGGGCGACATCACGCAGTCTGGCGAAGCCAATTTTGTCGCCGCGCATGATGCCTTCGGCCATCTGCGCGAAGCTCCCATGACCTACACCACCACTTTGACCAACCGGGAGACGCGGCAGGTGTTAAAGACCGCCGGCGAGCCGCTGCGCTTGACCGATGCCGAAGTCCTCGGCGAGAGGAAACTGATCCGCGGGGACACGCTGTATGTCGCCAAGTGTTCCGAACAATTTGCTCCCTGCATGATAGCCGGCATCACACTTAAAGACGCCCTACGGATGAACAGCTCAGTGATCGGCGGCTTTGTGCTGATATGCAGCCTGGGCGGTCTGACGCTTGGGTTCACCTTGTTGCTCCAGCCGCAAAAGCGCAGCCTCGCGACGCAGCTGCGCCGCGCCCTCCGGCTGAATCTGATCAGTGTCGTTTACCAGCCGATCGTGGATGTCAAGAGCGGCGAAATTATCGGGGCGGAAGCGTTGGCTCGCTGGACGGATGAAGAGGGCCAGTCCATCCGGCCGGATGTCTTCGTCGCCGCGGCCGAGGAGCTTGGCTTTATCGGCAAGCTTACGCGCGTTGTGCTGCGCATGATCGCGCGTGAGATGGGTGACTATCTACGCGCCAATCCCGAGTTCCGTATCAATGTCAATATTGCGGCTGCCGACCTCGCGGATTCGCATTTTCTGCCCATGCTGGAGCGCCTGCTGCAGCGCAATCGCATCGCCCCGCAGAGCATTAACCTGGAGCTCACAGAGCGATCAACTGCGAATCATGAACTGGCCATTTCCAGCATCCGTCGGCTGCGCGCGCGCGGGCACCAGTTCTACATTGACGACTTCGGCACGGGATATTCCAGCCTTGCCTATCTAAATCAACTGGCCATCGATGCCATCAAAATCGATCGTGCTTTCACCGATGCCATCGGCACCGGCTCTCTCACGGCGGCTATCGTTCCGCAGATCCTGGCAATGGCCGAAACACTGCACGTGAAAGTAGTCGTCGAGGGCGTCGAGCGGCAGGACCAGTCCGACTATTTTGCAAGCCGCGACCAGGAAATCCTGGCACAGGGATGGCACTTCGGCGAAGCGATCCCTGCAGCCCAACTCATCGCCCTGCTCGATATGCGAAAACAGGAGAGATACGCCAGCTAAATTGCGTTTTCCTTCCCTGGCTCGATCCGTTTTTCCAGAACGCCTATCGCAGTAACGCCGCTTTCATCAAGCCGCAGGAATGCATGAAGCTGATCCAGCTCTGCGACAGGTCCGGCTGCACGGGAAAGATGGCGGCGTTGCGGATTTCGCCGGTTCCCTGCCCGTCGATGAGCAGATCGGTCAACTGGCGCGCGGTTTCCAGATCGAAGCTTTCCGACACAAACACGAATTTCCCTCGCACCGCGATGAGGACTGGGCCTTCGTTGGTGTTGTAGACTACTTCGTCACCGCGATTTGCTGAGGTCACTTCGTCCTTCGCCAACTTGACGCCGGAATATTTGCGGCCTAGATCCTCCGCGTACATGCGCGCAAAGACCTGCGCCGAGGCATTATTCTTCCAGGCGCTCAGATACAACAAGGCGATGGACTTGGTGGAATTCTGCTCCTCCGGTGTCTTTGCGTTGAGCAGTTGGCCCGCCCAGTAGATGCCTCCATCCCACGCCGGGGTCAGCTCGCGAGCTGCGCCATCGCCGCCGAAGATCTGCGCAAGGATACGAAGATCGAGCTGGCCGACCTGGCCAATGTCGTAGGCCCGATATCGCTTGTTGAGCAGGGTGTGGATGTCGGGCAACACCAGCAGCGGCGATGTTTTGCTCTGCTCGTAGGCGCGCGGATTCATGACTTCCCAGCTCGACGCCGGCGGACGGTCGAGCACGCCGGCAAATGCAGCGTCGCGGCCCTTGTCCATCCAAATATCCTGCTCAAAGCTCAACCCGTCCTTATAAGGAAACAGGAGCGACTCGCTAAGCAGCAGAGGAGCGCGCGCCAGGACCGGGTAATCGTCGCCGGCCGACTGATTCTGCAGCTCGTCGAGGATCTCAGGGTTCTTGATGATGCTGCGTCCGCTGGGCTTGAGCGAATAGTCGAGAAAGACCGCCATGGCCTGCCCCTCGAGAGCCGCGGTGCGCGCGGTGTCCATTTCATCCTTGGCGAGGTGGTCGTTGTCTTCCGTGGCGTTGTGGGAAACATCGTCCGGCGTCTGGTCGCCCCACTTTTCCAAGTCGGTGTGCTGGTCCTGAAGCGCATGGGTTAGTTCGTGCACCAGCACGGGCTTCTGTGTTTCCGGATCAATCCAGTCGAGCATGTAGACGGTCTTGGTCTTGGAGTCGTAGTAGCCGGCGATTTGTTCTTTCAGGAGAGCCAGCATGAAGGGTTTGAGGTTGAAATCGCGGTCCAGCAGACCGAATTTCTTGAGGACGATCTCGCCACGCTGCATGCGCTTGGCGTCTTCGTCCTCGTCGAATTTGTCGGTCAGGTATTTCTCCACCGCGGCGCGCGTCGTGAGGGTGCGCTTCACCTCGTGCTTGACCGGCAGGCCCGTCTCCTCAGATGCGAACTTGATCAGCTCATCGACGCTGCGAAACAGTTCCTTGCCCTGCTCCGGCGTGATGTGGGTTTCGGGCTGCGGCTTGGCCTGGGAGTTGGCAGGAGGCTTGGCTGGGGCTGGTGGCGTCTGCGCGTGACCAGCGGGCCATCCCAGGATGAATCCGGTAAGCAGCGAAGCACTGACAAATCGAGCGAATGTCCACCGAACTTTCCCGAACTTGTCGCGGTGCGTTTTGCCCTGTTTCGGCGCTGCTGTCTGCTTCTCTCTCATCCTGTCTCCGCTTATACTTTCTGATCTGTGGAATGGGTGCCGGTTGCCGCCGCGATGGGGTGAAGCCGGAATTGAGCACCTTAACCCGGAATATACGCCACAGCTATAATGAAAGTTGGGGCTGCTCACCTTGCCTCATCAGAATTGGCTCGCTTTTGGCCAACCGGAGCTTTTCTGTGACGGATCTCTTGACGACCGAATCCGCAATCGAAAATCTCAAATCCGCGCTGGCTGAATTTTTGGCCGCCTCTGAGCCCGAGGCTGGAGGCGACGTGCCTCGGCTGATTTCCTACTGCGGCGTTCTGACGCCTCAGCATTTGGACGCGGAGGAACGGGAAAGCGCTGCATTGTTTCAACAGGCGGCCGTTCACGACCTGGGCTGGCTGCGCAGGTTTGCGGTGCGCGGGGAAGACCGGGAGCGATGGCTGAGCGGCATGGTCACCAACTCCATCGAAGCCCTGGAGCCCGGCAGCGGAGCGTACAACCTGGTGCTGAACGCGCAGGGACGCATCCAGGGCGACCTGTACGTCTGGCGGAACGGCGAGCAACTGGAGTTGGAGATTGCGGCCAACCAGAGTGACGCCTTACTGCGCCATTTTGACGGCTTCATCATCATGGATGACGTGGAGTTGACGCCCATCGAAGGCGTGTCGGCCCTGGGGTTGACTGGGCCGAAGGCGGCGCAGGTGCTGGCTTCCCTGTCGCTTCCTGCTCCCGCCGAGATGTTAACCAGCACGAACGGGAACGCGAATGTCAAGGTGTCGGGATCAACCTGGACTGTTCCCACGCACCTTCGGCGCATGTATGGCGTTTCGGTTCCGCATTATGCCTTGTGGGCGAAGACGGAGGACATTCCTAAGCTTTGGACTGCCTTGCAGTCGGCTGGAGCGAAGCCGGCAGGCGCGGCGGCGGTCGAAACACAGCGCATCGTGGAAGGGATCCCTGCCTATGGGACGGACATTCAGAGCCGGGACCTGGCGCAGGAAACCGCGCAGATCAGGGCCTTGCATTACAGCAAGGGCTGCTACCTGGGACAGGAAATCGTCGAGCGAATAAGATCGCGTGGCCAGGTGCATCGCCATCTGCGCGCCCTCGAGCTGAGTTCAGCATCCAATGAAATCGAAAGCCTGCCTGCAGTCGGCAGCGAACTGACTCTCGATGGCGCCGCGGAAGGCAGCAAGCCGGCAGCGACCCTGACCAGCGCAGCCGCGCTCGAAGTCGAAGGCAGGCGACGGATGTTTGCCATCGCCATGGTGCGCGCGGAGGCAGAGGTCGGGAACCGGCTTTTGGTTTACCCCGGCGGCACGGCGACCTTATTGAACGCACCACCACAATTTCCCGCAGGCCAGTTGCCTGCAGAAGAGACAGCATGAGCGATACCCCCAAGTTCACCGTAGTCGACCGACGCAAGTTCCGGGAAGAGGACGAAACCAATAGCGAGGCAGCTTCACCCGCGCCTGCAAGCGAGGAAGCCGCCGCGCCGGCTGCTCCCCGCCTCACCCTGGTCGAACCGCCGCATAAGGATCCGGAAGCCGTTCGTCAGCCGGAGCCGGTGCACGCGCCGGTTGCTGTTGCCGACATTCCCGATGCTTACGAGGAAGAAGACCTTGCCGGCGAAGCCGGAGCAACAGACTTGCCTCCGGCCCCCACGGACGAGGAAGCGCGCTTCCAGAAAATGGCTTACGAGAAGGCCGCCGAGCGCCTGGAAGATCTGGTGCGGGCACAGAATCCTGCCGCCCCGGCTTCGGAGAAAATCGGCTTCGAGCACCTGGTTCAACAGCTCTATTTGTCAGCCATGATGCAGATGGGTGCGGGAACCCCGGAAGGGCAGCGGCCGCGCATCGACATCCTGGGCGCACGCCAGACCATCGATCTGCTCAATGTGGTGGATGACAAGACCAGCGGCAATCTCTCGAAAGACGAGCAGCGTACGCTGCAGACGGTGTTGTTCGAGCTGCGCATGACGTTCCTGGAGCTGACTCGCGTGATTTCGGCGCCCAAGCCCAACGTGCCGCCTCCCGGCCCGGTAAAACGCTAGTAACCAGACCAAGCGGTAGAAAGCAAAACGCGAGCGCATGCAGGGAACGCTGACATTTCTGGGGACCGGCACTTCGATGGGAGTGCCCACGCTGGGATGCGGCTGCCCGGTCTGTACTTCGAGCGATCCGCATGACAAGCGGCTGCGGCCGTCGATCCTGGTGCGATGGCCTTGTCCGGAAGAAAGCGATGAGCCCGCAACGGCGGATCAGCCCAGGAGCAGGAATCTTTATCAAAACGACCAGTCGCACCCCTGCGAAAGAGTCGTACTGATTGATACGGGTCCCGACTTTCGGGAGCAGGCATTGCGGTCGGGAATTCGGCGGGTCGATGCGGTGTTTTACACCCATGCGCACGCGGATCATATTCTGGGGATGGACGATCTGCGGCCGCTCAGCTTTGCCACATTCAAAAAATCGGGGCCCATTCCGCTATATGTGACGGCAGAGACACGCGGGACGATGGAGCGGATTTTTTCCTATACCTTTGCCGCAGACGCAAAGTATCCCAACCGGGCGCGCGTCGCGCTCGAGGATGTGAGCAGCGGTGCGCGGGTGCATGAGGTGTTCTTCACGCCCGTGCCGGTGTACCACGGAGACATGCCGATTACCGGGTATCGTTTTGGCGATACGGCGTACCTGACCGACGTGAGCACGATTCCGGAGTCCAGTTTTGGGCTGCTGCGCGATCTGGATGTGCTTGTGGTTTCGGCGCTGCGGCATGTGCCGCATCCGAGCCACGCCACTGTTTTGCAGGCGGTGAAATGGGCCAATCGCATCGGGGCGAAGCAGACGTATTTTACGCACATTTCGCATGATCTCGGGCATGAAGAGACAAACGCCAACCTGCCTGAGGATGTTTCTCTGGCCTACGACGGGCTGACCCTGCCGGTGAACTTGTCATGGGCGTTGTGATGACCGGGGAATTCAAGGTATTTCGATCGCTGGCCGAAGTGCCGCCTGGGTTCGGGCCTTCTGTTGCGGTGATTGGAAACTTCGACGGCGTGCATCTGGGACACCAGCAGGTTCTTGGCGCGGTAACGAGCGAGGCCGAGGCTAAAGGATTCCGTTCGATTGCGATTACGTTCGA
>CAILBQ010000613.1 GCA_903832475.1 uncultured Acidobacteriota bacterium
CACTATCAAGATCCCGTAGTGGATGTGCATGCGAGGGAGTTGACGGCTCGGTTTCGCATGGATGAGCGCCAGCTTTTCGTCACCGACATCCGTGTGCCTCTGATGCAGGGAGGGGTGGCGAGCGGTGAGTTTCAATACGATCACTGGCTCGATGTCACTCCTCCGCCGAAGATGCAAGCGGCATTGCGGCGAGCTCACAAGACGTGGGTCATTCCGCGAGGCACCGTACGCGCGAACCTGCAGGGAATAACGCTTGACACTGTATTGCAGATGCTGGCGATTCCGCAGTATCAACATCTCGGGCTGGACACGGTCATCAACGGACCCGCAAATGCGGAGTGGACAAGCTTTGGCGATGACCTGGCGATCGGCGGTCAACTGGGACTAACGCCATCGGCGGTGGCGATTTCCGGGGAAGCTCCGGTGCAGGGATCGGTGGATGGCGTCTATCACGCAGAACAGGGTGCGGTGCAGGTTGCGAGTCTTGACGCGCGGCTACCCAAGAGCTCATTGCAGGGGAAGGGCCTGCTGGGTGTCACGCCCGTCGACCGGCCTTCGCAGATGACGCTGGATTTTCAATCCAGCGATCTCTCGGAGTTCGACGCGGTGCTGCGCGCCTTGCAGCTTCGTTCCGGTAACCGCGTGGGAACTGCGGCACTGCCGTTCGCGGTGAAAGGCAATGTGGAATTTCATGGGAGCTTAACCAGCTCATGGCTGACGCCGCGGCTGGAAGGCCATGCAACAGCTTCGAAAATCGACATTCAGATACCGAGTTCGACTACCGATCTCAATGCGGCGCCGCATTACTGGTTTTGGGATTCAGTAGACGCGGACGGTATCTACACGCCTGCCAGCATCGTGGTGAACCGCAGCTTGCTCAAGCGCGGCGGCGCAACCCTGACGCTGCAAGGGCGGATCAATTCTGGCGATCCGAATTACAACACGGCCAAGACGGAGACGGAGTTCGATACCGATTCCACGGTGAGCGTGAAGGCCAATGCGCAGCAATATCCGGTCGCCGATTTGCTCAGCCTGGCCGGGGTAAGCGCGCCGGTAGAAGGCAGGCTGAATGCGCACCTCGATCTGCAGGGAGAACTGAAATCGCTCATCGGGTCGGGTAACTTCGACATATCGCCGGCAAAGGTATATGGAGAAACGATTGGGCGGGTGATGGCCGCAGGTACCGTCTCAGGTTCGCAAATTCGCGTCAGCAGTTTGACGGCGGAGCAGAATGGCGGGCGACTTACCGCCAATGGCAGCTATGACACGGGGCGCGGCAGATTTACAGTGGACGCGAGGGGATCAGCGATAGAACTGGGCACCCTGCAGGCAATCAAGCGGCTCGGTGCGGGAGTGGGCGGCAAGCTGGGATTCACGTTGTCGGGCGACGGCACGATGGAGGATCCGCGGCTGCAGGCGAAGGCTACGTTCAGCAGCATGACGATGGCCGGCGAGCCGATTTCGGATGTTCTGGTGTCTGCCCAGAGCCGCGAGCGAGCTGTCACATACAACATTGAGTCGCATCAGTTGGCCGGGCAACTCAGTGCACAGGGCATGACGAAACTCGACGCCAATTACACGACTCAGGCGAACGTGCGGCTGGCGAAATTCGACATCGGCGCCTTGCTGAAGCTGCTCAAGGTGACGGGGATCAGCGGGCAGTCCGATATAGAAGGCACCGCTAATATTTCTGGACCTTTGGCGCACCTGGAAAAGCTGAATGGAGAAGCGAGCCTGCAACAGGTGGCGGTTGTAGTGCAGGGAGTACACCTGCAAAGCAAGGGAGATGTGCATGCCAATCTGAGCCACGGCGTCGCACGCCTCGATCCAATCGAAATCACGGGTGAGGACACAGATCTCAAGCTGCGCGGTACGCTGGCGGTGACAGGCAGTCAGCAGCTGGACATGCAAGCCAGCGGCTCAGTGAATATGCGGCTGGCGGAATCGATGGATTCCGACTTGATCGCTTCCGGGGCCACATCGTTTGAGATGGAAGCGCACGGGCCGTTCGTCAATCCAGTGCTGCAGGGAAAGGTTCAGTTTCAGAATGCGTCGCTGGCGCTGCAGGATTTCCCCAATGGCTTGAGCCAGATTAAAGGCACGCTGGAGTTCGTGCAGAACCGGCTGGAAGTTCGTTCGTTGACGGCTCAGAGCGGCGGCGGGCTACTCAGCGTTTCGGGTTATATCGGCTTTCAGAATGGGCTGTATGCCGATCTGACGGCAACCGGGAAATCGATTCGGGTTCGCTATCCGCAGGGGGTCAGTTCGCTTGCTGACGCGACGCTGCGCTTGCAGGGGCCACAGAACAACCTGCTGCTGAACGGCAATGTGGTGGTGACTCGGTTTGCCATCAACGCCGATCTGGATATGGCTGCGTTTGCTTCGCAGAGTACGGCGGCGCCGGTGATTGTTGCGGCGGATGCGCCTTCGAATCATTTGCGGCTCGATGTGCATTTGACTTCGGCGCCGCAGCTCAACTTCCAGAATGCGTATGCCAAACTGGCCGGCGATGTCGACCTGCGTCTGCGCGGCACGCTGGCTGCGCCTTCACTGCTGGGGCG
>CAILBQ010000614.1 GCA_903832475.1 uncultured Acidobacteriota bacterium
CGGATGTGCTGTTCGACTTAACAAGTACACGCTAAAAGCAGAGGCGCGTGAAAAGCTCGCCAAGGTTTCTGGCATTCTGCTCGCCTATCCCAACCTCAAGTTACAGGTGGAGGGCTATACGGATAACATCGGATCGGACGAATACAACCAGAAGCTCTCGCAGGAGCGTG
The DNA here is from genome assembly GCA_903832475.1 of uncultured Acidobacteriota bacterium. Classification (GTDB taxonomy): domain Bacteria; phylum Acidobacteriota; class Terriglobia; order Terriglobales; family Acidobacteriaceae; genus Acidicapsa. The sequence continues at coordinate 171 of CAILBQ010000614.1, forward strand.
CGGATGGTGTCCGGGAATACCTGGTTTCGCAGGGCGTGCCCGATGCCAACATCACTGCAGAGGGATACGGCAAGAGCAATCCCATTGCAGATAATTCCACATCATCTGGCCGCGCGCAAAACCGGCGCGTGCAGCTGGTCGTGTCTGGCTCGTCGATCGGCGTGCAGGAAAGTGCGCCCGGCGCAGATTCGCAGACTCAGCCTCCTTCGCCACCGAACTCCGGTACGTCGAACGTCCCCCAGTAACTCTGTTCGCCGAACGACGTTGGGCTGCTCTTCGGGGCAGCCCATTTTCTTTGCGACGAGATCTGTTGCCGCAGTAACGAAATCACCGTGAACCAAATTTATCCAGTGCAAGACCGAGACGCCTGAGTCCCTCGGCAGTCATCTCGGTGTCTCCGCCGATCCCGATTCGGAAATGTTGCGGCAATTCAAAGAATCGGCCCGGGACTACATTGGTCTCGTAATCTCTCCGCAGCAATACACAAAATTCATCCACGTCTCCTGACAGCAGCTTCGGAAATACAACCGTGCCAGCGGGAGGAGAGAAGACGCTTAAATCACTGCGATCGCTGAGAAAAGCATCCAGCGCCCGTCGATTTGTCTGGAGCAAGTGGCGCGCCCGGTTTCTTACTTGCTCAAGGTGGTCTAGAGCAAGCACGCTTAACAACTCCGTGGGGTGCGATGGGGTCGCATTGAATAGATCGTTCAGTCTCCAAATGCGTTTCGCCAGTGCGGGCTCGGCCAGGATCCAACCGCAGCGAAGTCCGCTGAGTCCATAAGCTTTCGTAAGACTTGTTGTGACCACAAACTGGCTGCCCAGATGAATGCAAGAGCGAACCGGAGGCGCGCTCCCGCTCTCTGCAACGGCGTCGACCATCATGTCCAGATAAACCTCATCCACCAGAACATGAGCTCCTGCCTCGGCCGCTATTTCGCCAACCAAGTACAGTGTCTCCTCGTCGATGAAAGCCCCGGTCGGGTTATGAAGGTTGGTCAGCACGATCAGGCGCGTCCGCGGCGTGATCTTGGCTCGAATCTCATCCACATCCACGGCAAATTCATCCGCCATGCGGCGATCAAAGCGAATGATGTTGGCGCCAAGGTAGGAGGCTACCTCCAGCAGCAAGCCATAGGTCGGGCATTCTACGAGGACATCATCTCCTGGCTGCAGAAGGGCCGCCATGGCGAGATGATTGGACATCGACGTCCCGTTGGAAACAACCACACAGTTCGTGCCGACGCCAGACTTCTGCGCAAGCCGCTCTTGTAAAGGCTCGTACCCATACACGGTCGGTCCGTTGATTTCAAGATCGGTCAGCGATAGAGGAAGGGCCGATAAGGGATAACTCTGGATGCCGCTGGTGGCCAGATTGTACTTCTCAACGGAGTGAAGTTTGGCCCATTCCAGGTACGTTGAGGACATCGCCCTGTTGCTTGCAGTCATATTCTTGCTTTCCGCCTTCCAGCCCAGAAGGCATACACCGGTAGCCCTAACAGCAAAATTCCCACGCCGACCAGGCTGTTTCCAGGATACTTGTACAGAGTGTTGCCCACCACGAGCCAGCAGGCAACGACGAAAAGAATGGTTGTAACCGGATGGCCCGGCACGCGATAACCGTGTGCTCCGTCATGATCTCGCTCGCGGTGCCTGAAGACAAACAGGCACACCGCGCTCAGACCAATAAAGAAGAAATCAATCGGGATTACGAAGTTCAAAATCTGTTCATATTTGCCGGTAAAGGCAATCAGGATGGCCCACACACTCTGCAACACAATGGCGACGATCGGCACGCGAGTCGTCTGCGTAACATAAGCTACGCTGCGAAAAAACAAGCCATCTTCTGCCATCGCGAAGTAAACTCGCGGCGCCGTGAGAATGGCCTGGCTTAAAAAGCCTACTGTCGAAACAGCGATGCCGAGTGCAATCAGCCGCGCCCCGCCTTCTCCCGAGACCAGGCGCATCACGGCGCTGGCTGGCACTCGGGTCTGGGCAAGAGCTTCCGGCCCAAGGACGCGAAGGCACACCAGGTTGACCAGCAGGTAGAGAGCGATCACGCCGGAGACGCCGATGATCAATGCGCGTCCCAGGTTTCGTTTCGGATCTTTGATCTCGCTGGCAATGAAGTTCGTAGTCTGCCATCCTCCGAACGAAAACAGCACAGGCACCATGGCTGCACCAACCGCTGTCAAGACATTGGTGGAGTCATCATATTGGAAAGGGGAATGCAGGATCGGATACGGTTTGTGAGCCATGAAGAGCCCCGCTCCCACCAGGCAGGCGATAGCCGCGATCTTGAGGATCATCAACACGCTTTGCACGCGGGTGCCGGGCTTGACGCCAAGGCAATTGATTCCCGTAAGCAGCCCCAATGTGAGAACAACAATCCAGCGTTCGGAAATGTTCAAGCCGGTGAGCTCAAGAAAGTAGCGAGCGAACGTGACTGTCACCGCCGCCATGCCTCCGGTCTGAATGACGAGCAGCAAGACCCAGCCATAGAGGAAGCCCACCGAAGGATGAAATGCTCTGCTTAGATAAACGTACTGGCCGCCGACCTCGGGCATTCTGTCGCCCAGCTCGGCATAGACGAACGCGCCCAGAATGGCGATGATGCCGCCTGCAGCCCACACCCCCAGGATCAGCAATGGTGAATGCACTCGCTGTGCCACCACGTAGGGGTTGATGAAAATGCCCGCACCGACAATGCCGCCCATCACGATCATGGTGGCATCAAACAAGCCGATCTGGCGGGCAAGTTGGGGGTGAGAATCGCGTTGGTCGTCTGGCATCCCTTGGTTCTCTCCCGCGTCCGGCCTTGCAGAGTGCGATTCCTTGCTTGTAAGCATAGCGCCTTGGCATGTCATCCATAGAAGAAATCAGAAGCGGAATGAGACGCACGGGTGCATCTCATCTGGCTGCTTTCTCCCGGGATGCGGAGTCCCGGCCGCCGGGCGTACACTTCTCTTGATATTGAATCCATTTCTGAGACGAAATCGCTGCCATGCTACGTCGGAACTCACTTTTGATTGGCCTCATGGGCCTGCTTCCCATCCTCGCCGCTGCCCAGGACCCGCAGTCCAAGGTTGTGATCACGCGCGGCGACAGCACCATCGTGCTTGAGCCCTACGCACCCAACGTCATCCGTGTGACGCTGAGCCTGATCAAGGATCAGGCACTCGCCGGTCCCGGTTATGGTGTGGTGGCATCTCCTGCGCCGCAGGGTTGGACCTACGAGGAAGGCGAAGACGCCTACACCTATCGCTCCTCGCGCATGGTGGTTACCTTGCTGGGTGGGCACGGACGTCCGAAAGAGGCCAACCCATCGAAGCCGGAACCACCCCTGACCAATGTGCAGAAAACGCAAAACTCCATTGGAAAATTCTTCAACGGTTCGACGCCATGGGCCGACTTTCGCTTCACGACGCCCGACGGCAAGCTGCTTACCGAGATGAATGGCTGGCAGATGTCGGTTCCTAATTACAAGGATGGGAACGCCTATATCGATCGCGATCGCCGGCCGACCGACGACCCGTTTTACCAGGTCGGCGCAAGCTTCTCGTCACCCTCCGATGAACATTACTACGGTCTTGGCCAGAACCAGGAAGGTTACCTGGATCATCGCGGACATACCGTCGAGTGTTGGAATAACTACGTGTCCACCGGCGGCCCGACCTGGTGCATTCCGCTCCTCGTCACCAACAAGGGATACGCGGTTCTGTGGGATAACCCTTCGCAAACGACCATCGCCCCCGGCTTCAATGAGCAGACTCGCTGGACTTCGCAAGTTGGAAGCCGTGTCTCTTTCTTCGTAATTGCCGGCAAGACCACTGACGAAATTTATGCGGGCTATCGGCTGCTGACCGGAGCTACACCATTGCTGCCCAAAGCGGCCTATGGCTACATCCAGTGCAAGCAGCGCTACATAACCCAGGAAGAATTGCTCGGCGTCGCCAAGGGATACAGAGATCGCAAGCTCCCTGCGGACGTTCTCGTAGTGGACTGGTTTTACTACACGAAGATGGGCCAGATGGATATGGATCCCGCCAACTGGCCAGACCCGAAAGCCATGAACGATGAATTGCACAAGATGGGCTTTCAGACCATGATCAGTGTCTGGCCGCGCTTCGTTCCAGAGAGCCGCTTTTACGATCTGCTTCAGAAGAACGGGTGGTTCGAACATCTCGCGGACGGAACGCCTACCAACGGTCTTCCCTACGACCGCGCAGGGTCTGACATCGATACGACCAACCCCGACGCCGCGCATTGGTACTGGGACACGATTCGCGACAATATCCTCAGCAAGGGATTCGATTCAATCTGGGCCGATGAAACCGAGCCCGACCTTCCCCCCAACAGCAGCTATTTTCACATTGGTCCGGGTACGCGCTACTACAACGTATATCCCTTGTTTCACACTGGAGCGCTCTACGATGGATTTCGCCGCGACACTCCCCATCGTGCCCTCACACTGACGCGCGACGCGTACACCGGCGTGCAGAGCAAAGGCACCATCGTATGGTCGTCGGATATATCTCCTACCTGGGACACGCTGAAACGGCAAGTCCCCACCGGCCTGGATGTAACCGCATCAGGCATGGCTTATTGGAGCAATGACACAGGAGGCTGGCAATACCTGCCTCAGGTTCACAAGCCGGAACATCCTCCATTGCTCGATCCCTCCGACGCGCGCGACAACGTGGGCGGCTACGACGATTATCCCGAGCTTTATACGCGCTGGTTTGAATACGCGACGTTCCTGCCCATCTTCCGCACGCATGGCAGCCGCAATTACAACGAAGTCTGGAGTTACGGAAAGCAGGCGGAGCCAATCCTCGAGAAGTATCTCAAGCTGCGCTACGAGTTGATGCCCTACATCTATTCGCTGGGATATTCCACCTACGAGTCGGGTGCACCCTATATGCGTGCACTCTTCATGGACTTTCCCAACGATCCCAAAGCAGCCAGCCTGACCGATGAATACATGTTCGGTCCCGCCTTCCTGGTTGCGCCCGTAACGGATCAGGGTGTGACAACGCGCGATGTGTATCTCCCCGCGGGTTCTGACTGGTACAACTATTGGACCAACAAACTCGAGCACGGCGGCCACACCGTCACTGTCGACGCGCCGATCGATCGGCTGCCGTTGTTCGTGAAGGCAGGCTCCATCATTCCCATGGGCACACCTGTGCTGAGCACCAGCGAGAAGCAGGACATTGCCAAGGTACGCATCTACCCTGGCGCTGACGCGAACTTCACGTTGTTTCAAGACGACGGCCTAACGTACGCATACGAAAAGGGAACCAGCACCATCACAAGACTGAGCTGGGATAACAAAGCGCACCGGCTCTCTCACGAGGGTGCAGCGGCCTGGAGCGCTGCCGACAAGAACGTAATTGAAATTGTCGCCCCAAAATAAATATGCTCTGACTCGCAAGATGACCAGGAGTGCCTTGAGCGCTCCTGGTCATTTTTGCGCGACCCTATAAAAGGCTTTCAACAGCCTTCCTTGCAGCGTGAAACGTGATTAACGTTCGTCTCTCTGAGTGCCGTGCATCTACTCGCGCGCCTAACCGCGCAGCGATGGTCATGCATCACAGACAATGCCCCGCCATGCCTTTAGAACCTAGGAAAGGCGCTCCCTTGAGGAAGAAAATCACTCACGCGCCTCCAACTTTGGATTGAGGCAGAGCGTGAACGATTGCAGTAGGCTGATCCTTCCCCAGAACGGAGCACACGGCGTGCTCAAGGTTTGGCAAGATCGATTCGCGGACGCTCCCGGTGTGTTGAAAAGCCCCCGGCATCAACACACAACAGTGCCGGTTCTGGACCTTCTCATCGGCGGCGATGAGTTCATCACTATGGCGGGGCCATGCTCTGTCGAAACTGAGTTCCAGCTCCTCGCCACTGCCAATCATGTTCGAAGGGCAGGCGCACGTATTCTGCGTGGGGGCGCCTTCAAACCCCGGAGTTCTCCATACGCTTTTCAAGGTCTTGGCATTGCCGGCCTGAAGATGCTGGCTCATGCCCGCCAGGAATGCGGCGTCGCCATCATCACGGAAGTGATGTCTGAAAGCGATGTTCCGCTTGTCGCCGAGTATGCAGACATCCTGCAGATCGGCACGCGCAACATGGAAAACTACACGTTGCTTGAGGCAGCCGCTTGCTCAGGCCGCCCGGTGCTCTTGAAGCGCGGCATGATGGCCACGGTCGCCGATCTGCTTCGTTCTGCGCAATGCATTCTTGACGCCGGAAACCCGCACGTTCTTCTCTGCGAACGCGGTATCCGCACTTTTGAAACAGCGACGCGCAATACCTTCGATATAGCCGCCATCGCACTGCTCAAGCAAATCAGTCACCTTCCTGTGATCGCTGATCCCAGTCATGCCGCAGGTCATCGCGATTTGGTTCCAACACTGGCTCGCACTGCTGTCGCCGCGGGCGCCGACGGACTTCTGGTTGAAGTACATCCATGCCCGGAAAAAGCTTGGAGCGACGGCGAGCAATCGCTTGACTTCGATGAATTCGACGACATGATGGCGGACCTCGAACCATGGCTGGCTCTGCGTCAGCAGGCTCTCGGCAATCGTGTGGCACAGCCAACTCAGCCGCGGCCGATGGAGGCCGTCGGATGAACAGATTCGATGGGCCAGTGACCTCCGTCATCGTGACCGCAACATTTTTCCTGCTGTGTGGCTTCACGTCCTCGCCCGCCGTTCGTATCAATGCGCCGGTGGTTGTCACCGCAGCGCCTTTCTACGACGCGTTGGCGGCCCTCCACGGCGGCGAACGATTTCCTCATGGCGCTCAGCTCTTGCGCATCGACAATGGCAAGGCTTCAGCCGTAGTCAGCGATTTTTACGCGACGGCAGATGCAGACGTTTCATTCGACGCGACCCACCTTCTCTTTGCCGGAAAACAAACGGCCACATCCCCGTGGAGCATCTGGGAATTCACGCTCGCGGACCATCACGCCCGTGAAGTCATCGCCTCGGCATCCGATGCAATCCGGCCGCTCTACCTGCCCGGCAATCGATTGGTTTACGCGGAACGCGAATCCACCGGCTTTCGGATGAAAGCCGCGATGATGGATGGCTCCAACATCCTCCCTCTGACCTATTTCCGTGGCAGCGCGCTCCCTTCGAAAGTGTTGTTCGATGGGCGCATTCTTTTCGAATCGAATTACCCACTTGGCTCCGGCGACACACCCGAAGTCTTTCTTGTCTATTCCGATGGATCGGGTGTTGAATCCTATCGTTGCGATCATGGCAGCGCTCGATGGGGCGCAACGCAGCTATCCGGCGGCGACATAGTTTTTACCCACGGCGCAACGCTCGCTCGCTTTACTTCTCCTTTGGCCGCCGAGGCTCCGCTCGAAGCTCCCCATGCAATCTATGCAGGCGACATCGCAGAAACCTCTTCCGGCGCGCTGATTGTGAGTACAAAGGCAGAAGCCGCCGCGCATTTTCAATTGAGGTCATGGCAACCGGGATCGCATATCGCCAAGCCATACTTCTCACAGACTGGCAGAGACATCGTCGAACCTATTCTGCTTTCAGTGCGCCCCGTTCCCAATCGTCATCCTTCCGCCCTCCACGCCTGGTCGACGACAAACTTTCTGGCTCTCGATGCCAGGCAGTCTCGCGAAGGTGCTCTGGGCGGAACTCCGGCTTTTGTAAGCGTGGAAACCCAGGACTCCAGCGGTAACACGGTCTCGCTCGGTCAAGCTGCTGTTGAACAGGATGGATCGTTTTTCGTCAAGGCACCCGGCAACCAGCCTCTTCGCTTTTCGCTGCTGGATGCACAAGGGAAAGCCCTGCGCCAGGAGCATGGCTGGTTTTGGAGCCGAGGCGGCGAGCAACGCATTTGCGTCGGCTGTCACACCGGCCCTGAACACGCCCCGGATAATCACGTCCCAGCGGTGCTATTGCGCACCACAGAGCCGGTGGACTTGTCAGGCAGCACGAGCGCTCTTTCGACAGGAGGCAAGTAGATGTCGGTACGCATGCTTTCTGTATGTACAGTGCTGTTAAGCTGCAGCGTCCTCTCGGCACAATCTCCAGCCAAGCCTGGCAGCTCGACGCCCGTTTCAAAACATGCATCAGACGCAAAAGCCATCGGCTCAACGGCTCCCCAGTCTGTCATTCGCTTTGAAGACGCGAGTCGTGCTGCAGGCATCGATTTCACCCATAGCTATGGGTCGCGTCAGCTTGGCTCACTCCTCGAAGGCACGGGCGCAGGCTGCGTCTGGTTCGATTACAACAACGATGGCCTCCCTGATCTCTATGTCGTCAACGGCCGTTCGCTTGAAGACAGCATCCATCCTTATCCGCTGAAAGAGAAGCCGGCAAACCCTCCGCACAATCACCTGTACCGCAACGACGGCGACGGCCACTTCACTGACGTGACCGACAAAGCTGGCCTGGCCCCGGATATGTATGCCGTCGCCGTTACTGCAGCCGACTATGATAACGATGGTTTTGTCGACCTGCTCGTCACCGGTTACGGACGCACGATTCTGTATCACAATGACGGCAATGGCCACTTCACCAACGCAACCGAGAAGGCAGGCATTCACGTCGACGGATGGTCGATCAGTTCGACATGGCTCGACTTTGACCGCGATGGCTGCGTCGACCTTTTTGTCGGCCGGTACGTAAAGTTCGATCCCAAGTATCGCGCCTTCTACGCCGCCGATAATTATCCCGGGCCCCTGGATTATGAAGGCGAAACGAATCGTCTCTATCACAACAATTGCGATGGAACCTTCACCGACGTTACCGACAAATCAGGCGTCGGAGCCTTTGTCGGGCGCACCATGGGCGTGGTTGCTGCCGATTTTGACAACGATGGCTGGCCAGA
>CAILBQ010000615.1 GCA_903832475.1 uncultured Acidobacteriota bacterium
GCAATCACTCCGTCGAACAGGTCCATCAGCGCGTTATAACTGCCATAGCGGCTCGCCTCGGCCAATCCAGCCTGCACGTGACTGGTTCCTAACCCTGCCGAGCGCACACCGCGGAAAGCAAGAATGGCGACCCCCGTTCAGGAAGCACCACCCTCCATCGATCCCGCTCCCCTCCCTTCAGGGGCATCTGTGCCTGTCATTGTGCGCCGCGGCAAATACCGCTTTCCTCCCGGCCTCCGCCTCAATCTGCCCTTTTACTACTTCTCCAGCTTTTTTGATCCTGAAGACCCCATCCTCCTCTTCGAATACCTCACCCGCACCTTTGGCCGCGCCTCGCACTACCGCATCCTGCTCCACCACGTCTTCGTCCTCAACGACCCCGCCTGCATCCGCGAAGTCCTCGTGGACAAAGCCCAGTTCTTCATCAAGGAGCGCACCCAGAAGCGCATGAAGATCCTCCTCGGCGACGGCCTCATCACCGCCGACGGAGAATCCCACAAGCGCCAGCGTCGTATCGCCGCCCCCGCCTTCCATCGCCAGCGCATCCAGGCCTACGCCACTACCATCGTCGAACACGCCGCCGTCATTAGTGACGAATGGCAACCCGGCAAGCCCTTGGACGTTGCCTCCGAAATGATGCGCCTCGCCCTCCAGATCACCGCCCGAACTCTCTTCGATCAGGAAGTCACAGCGGAAATCCACGCCATCAACGAGGAATCCAACGCCGTCATGGACATGTACAACGCGCTCATTGCCATGCCGCGCGCCGAAGATCTCCTGCGCTGGCGCATTCCCCTCCCCGTTCTCGTCCGCTTCCGTAAATCCAAGGCCCACCTCGACGCTGTCGTCGACGCCATGATCGCCCGTAAGCAGGCCGAAACTGCCTCCGCCGGTCGCCAAGGTAGGCCCATCGGTGAAGACCTGCTCTCCATGCTCATTGCCGCCCGTGATGAAGGTCCAGCTTCGTCACTTTCCGACAAGAAGCTCAGCGCCAAGGAACTTCGGGACGAAGTCCTCACCATCTTCCTCGCCGGCTACGAAACCGTTGCCAACGCCCTGACCTGGACTTGGCTCCTCCTCGGACAGAATCCCACTGCCGAAGCCCGGCTTCACGCGGAACTGGATGCCGTACTCGTCGATTCCGCCGGTAAGCCCCGCCTTCCCACCCTGGAAGACATGCCGCGTCTTGCTTATACCGAAATGGTGATCGCCGAATCCATGCGCCTCTATCCGCCCGCCTGGGCCATGGGACGCCAATCGACCGCTGACATTGCAATCGGCCCCTACTTCTTCCCTCGCGGCAGCTTCATCTTTTTCAGCCAGTATTTCGTACACCGAGATCCCACCCTGTTTCCAGATCCACTTGCTTTCCGTCCCGAACGCTTCACTCCCGAAGCCAAGGCCCAGCGCCCCAAGTTCGCCTACTTCCCCTTTGGCGGCGGCGGCCGGCAATGCATCGGCGAATCTTTCGCGTGGATGGAGGCCGTACTCGTTCTCGCCACCCTCGCCCAGCGCTGGCATCTGAACATCGATCAAAACCATCAGATCGCCCTTCAGCCAAAGATCACTCTTCGCCCCAAATTTGGTATACGTGCAATTCCCTCGCCCCGACGTTAGGCGCATGGAAAGAAGTCAAGCGATTAAGCCCGCGCTCCGCGAACTTGAGCAATTCTGACCAGTCCCAGCGCCTTTGTTGACGGCACACCCGCAGTCTTCCTGCGAGGCAATCGCCGAGGCCAACCTAGCCTACTGCTCCCGCATCCATCAGTGAGTACGAGCTGGCAAATATATGCGGGGACCAAAAGTCCGTCCGTCTCTCGGAAGCACCTACATCCAGCCCTCGAGATCGAGATCGAAAGCGTTCAGAGTCAAGTTACCCTCCCCTACCGACCTAAAGAGGAAAGAAGTTATGCGCTCTAAAACAAAGTTGTCTTTCGCTGTCCTCACCGCCGCCCTGACGCTCTGTGGCACACGAGCCCAAGCAGTGTCGCCGTCAGTTCAAGAACCATCCTCCTCTTCGGCTGCTACCCCGGACAACACGGCCAATAACAAGAAGCACGAAACCACCGCGGATAAGCAAAGCAATGCCGCCTCCGATCGAGAGGCTGCGCGCAAAATCCGCAAGTCCGTCGTCGCCGACAAATCGCTTTCCATCTACGCCCACAATGTCAAGATCATCGTCGTCAACGGCGCGGTGACTCTCAAGGGCCCAGTTCACTCAGAAGACGAAAAGAAGCGCATCGGAGATCTGGCCACGGAAGTCGTGGGC
>CAILBQ010000616.1 GCA_903832475.1 uncultured Acidobacteriota bacterium
CGCCAATACGCATTCATCTTGCGGAGCATATCCGTCGTGAGGGTGTCCGTTGTTTTGACTGACTCTTCTTGACTCAGTAAAGCGGGCGTTTCGTGGAGCAACTCGGGGATGAGCAGGTCGGGTGACATGATTTATTTCTCCTAAGTGTGGCTGGGTTCCGTTGTGTGTGGTCGCGACAATTGCTTATCGTCGAATGTGCGAACCGGTAGTGGGCGATACCGACTGCGGAGCGCTCGGTATTCGCTTGAAGTTAGGCGATAGGTCAGGTGTGAATCCATCGACATTGCCGGTAAGCCACCCTTTGAGCTTATCCACGGGCAGGGACTCATCGGTCCACCTCAAAGATACGGTTCTGCTGCCCGGGGTCCAGACACGCAATAATTGCCTCTATAACTCTCTTAGTCTCGTCAGGATTGCGAATTGGAATTGAAATCACGCCAATCTGCTCTGCGGGATAGTCGTTTCCTCCCACGAAAAGGGCATCGCCAACATAAATCATTTCCTGCAATGAAAAGCCGAGAATATCTCGGAGCTTTTTAATCCCGTAGGCCTTGTCGATCCCAGGTTTCGTAACGTCGATCGATGTAGCGCCGCCGAGACGAACAGAGAACTCGGGAATGAACTTATCAAGAACCGTCTTAATCTTCTTTCGCTTGGCGAAATCCGGATCCCATACTACTTTTTGGTCGATGGGCGCCTGTTGACCCAGCGCCGAATAGGTTATCTGGCTCCCTCGATCTTCGATGGTCTCTCCCCACGTCCTCTCAACCTTGAAACCGGCCAATGCGACTGCCTTTGTGAGAGAACCGATGATCTTTTGCTTCTCTTCCGTGTTGAAGTCCTCGGCGTAGAGCTTTTCCCAAGCCCCTTTGTGCTGAAAAAACTGTGTACCGCACGTAGGAAGAATAGAAAGTCTTGACAGGAGCGTTCCTTCCGGAAGATGAGATAACACCTGTCTATCGAACTGCAGCCATGCGCCTCCAGAGATGATGGCTACCTGGACGACCACGAGCAAATCGTGCAGGAGCGTGGCCATCTCTTCATCGAGAGGCGATTTGCTCGCTGCCAAGGTACCATCAAGATCGAAAACTACAAGCTTCTTCATGAACCTTCCGTCCTGAATATCCTCAAATCTCAAATTGGCCCGTATGAAATAGTCCAGTAGTCTGAATATTCCGCGGCTGCTTCTTCGGCTAACGAGTTCCTATCTGACGGACAAATTTCGATCGATTGGGAAGAAGAAAGTCCGATAGGCTTAGCGGCTCGCTGCCGGTTGCCTTTCCACGGATTTGCGAATTGCCTTTAATTCCGTGCGGCGCTTTGGTGTGGTCACTGGGTATGACATCTTCAACTTGCTTAGAGCATCTACGACGATTGAGGAAACAATCAGGCGTGCCGTGTCCTTATCGTCAGCTGGCACAACATACCAGGGAGAATGACTTGTGCTCGTCGCGCCCAGGCACTCCTCATAAGCCTCTTTGTACTGATCCCAGAATCGCCGTTCATGAATGTCGCCGAGACTGAATTTCCAGTTCTTGTCCGGCTCATCTATTCGTTCGAGGAACCGCTTTCGTTGCTCGTCCTTTGAAAGATGGAGGAAGACTTTTACTGTTCGCGTGGAATTCTGGTAGAGATGGCGTTCCAGATCGTTAATTGACTGATAGCGATCCTCCCACAGACTTTCGCCCTCCTCAAGTTCCTCCGAGAGCTTTTGCAGACGCAAAAGCTCTGGGTGAACACGAAGAACCAACACCTCCTCGTAATAGGACCGGTTGAAGATGCCAATCCGTCCCCTCTCTGGCAGGCGGCAAGTTGTCCGCCACAGGAAGTCGTGCTCTAGTTCTTCCGCACTCGGTTGTTTGAAGCTGAAGACCTCGCATCCCTGAGGATTTACCCCGGACATGACATGACGAATTGCCCCGTCTTTGCCCGCGGAGTCCATCCCTTGAAAAATGAGCAAGAGTGCATGACGGCCAGAGGCATAGTGCAATCGTTGAAGCGAACTCAACGTCTCCACATGTTGCATTAGCATCTTGTGATACTGCTTCTTTGACTTGCACACAGGTTTGACTCTGGTGGGCCTGCCTTTCAGTTTGAATCCATCTCCGTGAGGCACACGAAAGTCCTCTAAATCAATGCTCATATCTCCCCGTTCTGCGTCGCCGTGCTCTTTACGAGCCGACCTCTTCCTACATTGCTTCCGGTTCGCGGCTTCCATCCGTTCCCGAGTTCGGTTAGCAAGCTTGCAACTTGGCCA
>CAILBQ010000617.1 GCA_903832475.1 uncultured Acidobacteriota bacterium
AATCCGCCATCCGCATCAGCGGCAGGAATCGCCGTTCCCAGCAAAAATTCCCGAAAGAGAGGCGAAATCCAGCCGCCTTGAGCAAGTGGCAGGTGGCAATCAACTCCGGAGTGGGTTGCGCTGTCTCCCCGATCTCGAGCACTGTCAGTTTAGGCGGCAGCAGCCGGACCACGCCGCTGGTAAGCGTCTGCCCCGTGCAGGCTACAAATGCCGGCAGGCCCCGCGTCAGGCGTCCTAACCCTTCCATCAAAACGTGATCCAGCAACGAGTTGGCCGCTCTTTCCGCGGTTTCGCGCAGTGCGCTTTCTGCCCCGTTTCGGAAAAGCAGCGCGTATGCCTGCACCGCTCCCCTGGTATCCAGAATCGGCTGCCGCGACACAAAGCGAAGACTCGCATCCGCCTGCGCTTCCTCTTCCGCGCGTCTCGTCGTTGAGCACTCGGTTTCCATGCCGCCTCGCTGAATCCCTCATCGGTTGCAGACTGAAAAAGATAGCTCCCGTTCCGTTCTCAACACTTTTCGAGTTCCCGGTATGGGATCAGAGTCAGAGCACTTTTCACCCTGTGGACTTCCCTGTAACATCCGTCCGCTACACTGAATCAACAGGTGGGGAGAGCTGCAGGATGCCAATCGATATCGCCGCCCACATTCCAGTAACACTGACACCGGTTCCAGTCATCATGGAAGCGCTGCAAAAGATCGCGCCTCTGCAGGGTTTGCCTGCCGAGGACCGCGAGTGGCTGGCGCGCCATGGCCAGGAGATTCGCGCCAAAGCCGGCGACATTCTCTTTGAAGAAGGCGAGCCTGCCGAGCATCTCATGCTCATCCTCAAAGGCGAAGTACACGTGCGCCGAACCCGCAACGGCCCCATGGCCTTGTTCATCGGCCGCAGCGGCCAGATGACCGGCCTGCTGCCCTACTCGCGCATGGTCAGCTACGGCGGCCAGGGCTTTGCCGCCCAGGATGTCTGGGCCATCCTCTACCCAAAATCCCTGTTCCCCGACATGATGGCGGCCATCCCCTCCTTTGGCCAGCGCGTCGTCGCCACCTTGCTCGATCGCGTCCGCGAAGTCACCCGCATCGAACAGCAGAGCGAAAAACTCACCGCCCTGGGCAAGCTGGCCGGCAACCTTGCTCACGAACTTAATAACCCGTCCTCTGCCGCGCAGCGCGCCGCCAGCGGCATCCTGACTGAGCTGCGCACCGTCAGCGACGGCCGCCTACGCCTTGTCTCGCTTTGTCTTACCCCGGACCAGGTCCGCTCCATCGAAGCCTGGGAACGCGACGTCCGCGCCCGCGCGCAGCAATCGGACGATACCAGCCAGGCCAGCGTCACCCTCCGCGAAGACCAGATCGCCGAGTGGATCGCCGACCACGGCTTCCCGGAAGCCTGGCAGATTGCCCCCGAGCTTGCCGAACTGGGCGTCGAAGCTTCCGACCTTGATCCTCTCGTCGACTTTCTCAGCGAGCCGGCCATCCATGTCGTGCTTGACCAGTTCGCCTCCGCTCTACGCGCCGAGCACTATGCCCAGGCCATGCTCAACTCGACCGGCCGCATCTTTGACCTGATAAGCGCCATCAAGACCTATTCCTACATGGATCGCGCTCCTATCCTCGAGATCGACGTCGCCGCCGGCCTCGACGCTACACTGCAAATGCTGGGATCACGCTTGGCCAGCATCACCATCGTCCGCGAATATGACCCGGAGCTGCCCACCATCAGCGCCTACGGCAGCGAGCTCAACCAGGTTTGGACCGTGCTCATCGAAAATGCCCTCGACGCCATGGCGCGCGTTGATCGTAACGCGCATCCCGACTACATGGGCTGCCTGCGCGTCGCCTGCCGGCTCGAAGCCGACATGATACTTGTTGAGGTGTGGAACAACGGACCGGATATTCCCAAAGATCTTCAAGACCGTATCTTCGAGCCATTCTTCACCACTAAAGCTCCCGGCCAGGGCCTCGGGCTCGGACTCGATAACGCCATGCGCATCGTCCGCAAACACCGCGGCCACATCAGCGTCCGTTCCGAAGATGGTTCAACCTGCTTCCGCGTGCGCCTGCCCATCAATCAGCTCCAAGCCTACTGACCGGACTTCGCCCGGTAAGGCCTCAGCACACAGAAACCGGGCTTGAGCAGAGAGCGCGAAACAGAATGCCCTCGTTCTCTCGAATCGATTCATCCATTCGGCTTCGAATCAAGGCCATCTTGACGGTCGCATGCACTTCGCGATCGAGGATCGGCTTGATGAGATAGCCGTAGGGATTCGTCTCCCCGGCCTTGGTAAGAGTTGCGTCCTCGGCATAGGCCGTCAGGTAAATGACCGGGACGTGAAGATACCTGGGTATCCGGCGCGCGGTTTCAATGCCATCCATCTGACCTTGAATATGGATGTCCATCAAGACCACGTCTGGGCAGGTCTCTTCGAGCAGCTTCAGAGCCTGATTGCCGCTGGTCGCCACCCCAGTGACGATGTAGCCGAGCTTACTGAGCTCCTGGCGCAGGTGAATCGCCACGACTGCCTCGTCTTCGACGATCAGAACGCGAGCCCCCGAAACAGCGTTCTGCGCAGAACCTTGTGCTTGCATTTCCAGATTCATGTCTCCACTCCTTCTGTCCTTTGATTTGCCAAGTCCGAACATTAGGGAAAGCTGATTTACCGGCGCGGATTGCTCTTCTCCGGGGTTGCAACTCCCTCGCCCGTTTCATCGGCCGTCTTGCAAAGGACTTTTTCTGAGAACAGTGAGAATTCCTCAAGGTCTGGAGATTCTGTAATTAGCCTCTTCTCAGCCACCTCTCAAATCTGCCTGCTTCATCTGAGTTGACCAACCATAAGAGCGGTCACGCGGAGCAATGCGAAGACATCGATTCGAAACCGGATCGGGGAGCCAGTTCGGGGACGTTCACCCCGATTTCCCCCGCGCCCATTTTCGATTCCCGCCCCTTGAGCGGGAACGTCACAACAAATCGGGTCGGTCCAGCTTGGTCGAAGTGCACACCACCGCCCAGCTGACCCGCCAACAGATGCACTAGCTGTATCCCCAGCGTCTTGCTCTGCTCAAAATCAAATCCCGCGGGCAGGCCGATTCCGTCGTCTTCTACGCGGAGCGTGGCAAGGTTGTCACTGCCCTGCCTGAAAAACACACTCACCGAACCGGAACGCCCGCCGGGAAAGGCGTGTTCGAGGGCATTCGAGATGAGCTCATTCACAATCAGGGCGCACGGAATGGCTCCGTCGATCGGCAACGCGACCTCGTCTACCTCGACGTGGAGCGTGATGCGTTCTGGATGGATGCTGAAGGACTGAACCAGTGTGGGCGCGAATGACTGTAGGAACGACCGAAAGTCCACGCGGGCAAAATCCTTGGACTGGTACAGAGTCTGATGGATAAAGGCCATCGCGCGAACACGGTTCTGCGTGTTTCTCAATCTCTCCACAACGATCGGATCCTGGATCAGATTGCTCTCCAGGCTCAACAGACTCGACACCACCTGCAGGCTATTCTTGACGCGATGATGAATCTCGCTGAGCAAAATATCCTTCTCACGAATCCTCTCCTGAAGCTCCACGTTGGTCGACGCTGCCTTGGTCAGAAGGCTGGAGCGTTCAATGGCCTGCCGCATCGCCCGGGCCAGGGTGCGATTCTCCACCTGACCTTTGATCAAATAATCCTGCGCTCCTTCCAACATGGACCCGGTCACAATCTCCTCATCGGTCCATCCTGTCAGGACCATCAAGGGCACATGCGGCGCAAGGTCGCGGACCTTGCGTACATTTTCGAGCCCTTCCCCATCAGGCAGGCCCAGGTCCAGCAAAATGATATCCACACCACCTTTGGCCAGGTGATTCAGTGCCTCACCCAGGCAAAGGACATGGGTCAGCTGGTAGCAGTCGGGCGGGTCTGCAGCAAGCATGTCTTCGAGCAGGCGAGCGTCTCCAGGATTGTCCTCCACCAGCAGGATGCGAAGGGCGTGCGTCATCATGCCGCCTCCCCGGGCGGCAGCTTGACCACCGACAGCCAGAAGTCATCGATGCTGCGCACCACGGTCAGAAAACCCTCGAGATCGACGGGCTTCGAGATATAGCAGTTGGCATGGTGCATATAGCTGCGTTCAATATCTACGTCCGCAGCAGACGTTGTGAGAATGACCACTGGGATGGTCTTGAGGGACGGATTCGCCTTGATTTCAGCGAGCACTTCGCGGCCATCCTTGCGCGGCAGATTCAGATCCAGAAGGATCAAATCGGGGCGTGGAGAACCCACGAACGCTCCCTCCCCCATCAGGAACTCCGTCGCCTCGATGCCGTCTTTGGCCACATGCATGGTCAAATGAACCTTGGCGTCTTTGAAGGCTTCCATGGTCAACCGCGTATCGCCGGGATTGTCGTCGACCAGGAGGACCTGGATCGGATTTGCGCTGTCGTGACCTGTTTGCATCGATTTCACCTCATAGGCAGGGCAAAATGAAAGATCGAGCCGTGCCCCAGTTCCGACTCAACCCAGATTCTTCCTCCCTGCTGCTGGAGGATTCTCTTGCAGATGGCCAATCCAATTCCTGTCCCCTTGTAATCTGCGCTACCATGCAGCCGCTGAAAAATTAGAAAAATCCGCTCGAAGTAGCGCGGATCGATGCCGATCCCGTTGTCGGAGATCGAAAACTCCCATTCCCAGTTCTTCGACAGCGCGGACACATGCACGTGGGGAACGCTTTCACTGTGGTAGTGAATGGCGTTGCCGATCAGGTTCTGGAAAACCTGGGCAAGCTCGGAACTGACGCAATTGACAACCGGCAACCGGTCATAGGTCACCACGGCTCCGGTTTCCTCAATCGCCGCTCCTAAATTTTTCAGCGCCTCCCGCAATGCCTCTTCGCTGGCAAATTCATGCGTCGGCGCCGTCCCCTTGCCCGCCCTTGAATAGAGCAACAGATCTTGAATCAACTGCTTCATGCGCTGCGTTCCATCGACGGCAAAGTCGATGAACACATCGGCATCGGCGTCTAGACGCCCCCGGTATCGTTTGGCCAGTAGCTGGGTGTAGCTGGCCACCATTCGCAGGGGCTCCTGCAGGTCATGCGAGGCGATGTGGGCAAATTGTTCCAAAGCTTCGTTTGAATGGCTCAGTTCGGACATCTCGCGGGCGCGCTCGAAGGCCGCTTCCCGCCTGCCCGTAATATCCCGCACGGAGGCAATGACGGTTCTCTCGCCGACGCCCTCGAGCTGGCTGAGGCTCACTTCGACCGGAAACTCCGTCCCATCTTTTCGCAGCCCCACGACATTCATCCCGACGCCCATCTCGCGTCGGTTTACCGGGGCCTCGGCGTGCGCCCGGTGGTCGCGGTGAGCTGCCCGCAGTCCTGCCGGCAGCAGCACATCCACGGACTGATGCAGGAGTTCCTTCCTGGAATAGCCGAACATCTGTTCGGTCTGCAGATTCGCCAACTCAATCTGGCTCGCTTCGTTCACGATGATCATGGCGTCCGGCGCAGCCTCAAGGATTCTTTCGAATCTGCCATCCCGGAAGGCCCAGATCTTCCAACCCTGCTCGCGCGAGTGCCGGTGAAACCTGTTCCAGCACCAGAGCGAACACGCAAGAGACCCGGCACCGATCGCTACCCATTGAAAGCCAGATTGCCAGTTCCGGGCGTTATGCCACCAGCGCCCTTCCGCGAGACCCGGAAGATCCAGGCCCACTGCCAACCCGACATGAAACGCTAATCGGCAGAAGCCCAGCATGCAGCGGCTAAGAGCACTTTCATTACCCTACGCAGTTCGAAACAGGTAAGAGAAGACTCATGAACGCTGAGGGTCTCCCGCTGTTAATCACCCGCTAGCTTTCTTCCTGCAGCGGCCGCTCCAGAATGCTCTCCACCGTTCCCAGCAGCGTTCGCTCATGCAGCGTGTCCACGGTCAGCGGCTGGCTGTGCTTCAGGTCCTCGAAGAAATCTTCCTCGATCGTCGCCGCCAGGTCGCGATCCAGCACCGCCAAATTCACCTCGTCGTTCAGAGCAAACGAGCGATGATCGAAATTCGTCGATCCCACCACGCTCCACTGCCCATCCACCGTCATCAGCTTGGCGTGAATCATCGACGGCTGATATTCAAAGATCTCCGCGCCGCCCTCCAGAAGGTGTCTGCTGCTGTGCCGGCTCAGTGTGCGGATGATCGGGTGATCGATGCGCGGCCCCGCCGTCAGGATCTGCACCTGCACACCGCGCTGCTCAACCGCCTCCACCAACGCACGGCGTGCCGCCCGGTCGGGCAAAAAATACGGCGTCGTGATTCGAATCGTCTTCCGCGCGCTCTTAATCAGAGCCTGAAAAAGGATCCGCGCCTGCGTTCCGCCGCCCCGCGGCGTACTCGAGACCACAAAGCTCTCCACCCCCTCCGGCATCGACCGAAATCTGAACTGCTTTTCGCCCGACAGAATTTCTCCAGACGCCTCAAGCCAGTTCTCCACAAACGTCGAAATCAGCCCGGCCACCGCCTCGCCC
>CAILBQ010000618.1 GCA_903832475.1 uncultured Acidobacteriota bacterium
GGTGTGGTGGGGAAGGACATCCATGCTCCTGACCCCGTACAGCCCGAGACGAGCGCGTGCTTGGAGCCACTGTGCATCTCAGCACCCTTCCAGGTTCCCCACGATTCGGCGGGTGTGTCCAGCACGGCATAGAAGAAGACAGTGTAGGAAGTCGGCTGCTTGTTCCAGCCGTTGGTGACACTGGTCGAGCCGCTGATCTCTGTAGAGGATCGAACGGTGATGCTGGATGCGGTGAGGACCTGCCCTTCGCCAGATCTCCTTGATGAGACGAGGCAATGGCCCATGTCAAAAAGGATGTTGGCCTGCTGCGCCTTGGGATAGGTGAAGCGATACAGAGCCGCGCGCTGCGCTGCCGTCACTTCGACGTCGATGGAGTATCGCTTGAGGGTGACCTGATAAAGGCCGGCGCTGGCTTTTTCGCTGTAGCGCGGAGAGCCGTAATCCTTGTTAGACGGTTTTCCGATCGTGGGCTGCACGAGGACGTTGCCGTATTTTGCGCCGCCACCGGTGCCGCTGACATGGGTCTGGCTGAATCCGAGGATGTTACCGGCAGGCGCCCATCCTGCGTTCCAGTCGCTGGCCGCCTGCATGTCTGGGCCGGGTTTGATCATGCCGAAGGGAAGCGATGGCCCGGGGAAAGTGTTTCCTCCGCCATCGGCGCCGAGGAACGGGTCTACGTGCTGGGCAAATTGCGCAGAAGCGGTCAGTATCGGCGCCAACACAAAGAGAAGCGCGATGCGCAATCGGGCAGAACGTACCATGGCAGATCCTCGGCAATGCATGGCCATGATACGACAGAACGCTTAGACAGTTTTTGAGGTTCGCCCGTGAGATAATCTGGCCTGTCCGGTCCGCAGTGGCATTGGCAGCGATCTTGTCCGATCGCTCGTATGGAATAAAGGAGCAAAGGCTGAATGCTGTGTTTTCGTGTGGAATGCCTGAAGAGACTGCTGGCACGTGTCGTGTTATCCAGTGTCCTTTTGAGTCTTTGCCCCTCGGGCGCCTTTGCGGCTGAGCCGGTGCACTTGTCTGCGAGTGGTGAGCTATGGGCGGTGAGCACATTGCGCAGGATGTCGCTCGAAGAGAAGATCGGGCAGATGATCATGCCGTGGGCCCGGGTTGAATTCATGAACGTGAATTCGCCGGCTTTCTTGCAACTTCAAGACGAGTTGCAGCGGTACCGCGTTGGCGGATTTGGGGTGACGGTTTTTACGGAAGGCTCGGCGCTGATCAAGAGCGAGCCATTTGAGGCCGCGGCGATGACCAACGAACTGCAGCGCGGTTCGAAGTACCCGCTGCTGTTTGCCGCGGACTTTGAGCGCGGCTTGTCGATGCGACTGACGGGTGCGACGGGCTTCCCTGCGGCGATGGCGTTTGGGGCTGCGGGAGACACCGCGCTGGCGAAAGACTTCGGCAGCATTACTGCACGCGAGGCGCGTGCCGTGGGGATTCGCTGGAACTGGTTTCCAGTGGCTGATGTCAATTCGAATCCTCTGAATCCCATCATCAACACCCGCTCTTTCAGCGAAGATCCGCACCAGGTAAGCAGGATGATCAGCGCCTACATCGAGGGTGCGAGGCAGGAAGGATTACTGACGACAGCGAAGCATTTTCCTGGACACGGCGACACGGCGACTGACTCGCATGTGGCGCTCGCGCGATCGACAGCGGATGCGGAAAGGCTGGACAAGCTGGAACTTGTGCCGTTCCGGGCGGCGATAGCGGCGCACGTGGATGCGGTGATGATGGCGCACATGACGGTGCCTGCCATTGAACCCGATCCAAAGCGGCCTGCCAGCATTTCGTACAACACGGTCACCGGTCTGTTGAAGAACAAGCTAGGCTTCAAGGGCCTGGTGGTGACGGATGCATTGGATATGGGCGCTTTGATGAGCGTGTTCAGCGGCACGCCGGCGGAAATTTCGGGCAAGGAGGCGGTGGAGGCGATTCAGGCAGGCAATGACATGGTGATTATTCCCGCGGATCTCGGAGGCGCCTATGACGGGTTGCTGCATGCTGTACAAAGCGGAGCGCTGACGCAGAAGAGAATCGATGAGAGCGTGCTGAAGATCCTGCGCCTCAAGGCTTCCGTCGGATTGGATCGGAATCGTTTTGTCGATCTATCGGCTGTGTCTCAGGAAGTTGGCAAGCCAGAAGATCAGCGACTCGCGCAAAGCGTTGCCGCTCGCGCGATAACGCTGCTTTCGGATGCACATGGATTGCTGCCGTTGAGCGATGCCGCGACGGACAAACAGGAAAAACTGGTTGCGGTTGTTTTCACCGACAATACGCGCGCCAGCGACGGCGGCCACGCTTTTGCGCGCGAACTGAAACTGCGAGACGCCAGTGCGACGGTGATCTTCGTGGATGAGACGAATGTTGGGTTCGTGGGCAGCGAGGTGCAGGCTGCCATTTCAGGCGCCAGCAAGGTGATTGCGGTGGCGGAGGTGGTGCCTACTGCGCGACGATCCTCGACGGGCGGCGTGAATGGACTCGAGCAAAGTGGAACCGGGATGCTGAC
>CAILBQ010000619.1 GCA_903832475.1 uncultured Acidobacteriota bacterium
ATTTTGCCGAGATGCACACGCTTGCCTGTGTCTATGCGAACCAGGGAAAGACCACGGAAGCCAGGGAGTTGCTGCTGAGAGCCATGACGGCAGCCAACTTGTCTGAGCCGAATTCAGAGATCTGGTTTGGTTTCGGTTCGATCTACGAACAATACGGAATCAACGACGCGGCCATCGAGGCCTACCGTAAGGTGACCAAGCCCGAAAGTCCAATTTCACCAACAGCTACCTACGTTCTAGCGGCGATGCGACTCAAAGCCATGGGCAGCCAGTAAGAGCTGACGATGGAGCGCCCACGCGAAAGCAGAGCTTCGGAGTGTTCGCTTTTCTTGGTCAAGTTGTTGAAATGATTGGTGGACCTGATCGGGATCGAACCGATGACCTCTTCCATGCCATGGAAGCGCGCTCCCAGCTGCGCCACAGGCCCACGTAGGTGGGGACAACTCTCCTATTCTCGCTGCTGGCGCAGGTTTCGTCAATGCTGCGCGGCTGATCGAGCCTGTTCCGGGAAAGAAGGAGCCGTGTCAGGCCGGCACGGCTTTTCGGCTGTGTTGAGAATCTTCCATGATTGCGAATCACTTTCCCGCCCGGCGGTGTCCATACAAGTAGAGGCTTCCGCTGAACAGTGTTGAGGTTTGCGGCGGTGGCTTTGCTGCATGCGGTTCCGATTGTGGAATGCGTGACTTAGTTGCAATCAGGAGCGCGCGCAAGAGAAGATGCCAGGGAACGGCGATTTGATTTATTGTGGAGGGCACGGATTTGCAGGCGGACATAACCTTGGGAAATCTCGCCACTGCGCTCACCATGTACACCGAAGAGGCCGCTCTGATCGCCGAATTGCAGGCGGGATCAGAGGATGCCTTCTCGTGGTTGATCACCCGGTATCACCAACCGATCTATAGTCTGCTAGCTCGAACCGTTCGCGACCCCGCCGACGCCGCCGACCTGACTCAGGATGTTTTCGTCAAGGTATTCCGGGGAATCAAGTCCTTCCACGGCGAGTCATCGCTGCGCACCTGGATCTACCGGATCGCGCTGCACGAGGGGCTGAACCAGCGCCGCTGGTGGCGCCGTCACAAGCAGCAGGAAGTCACCATCGAGATGGAAACGATGGACTGCGAGGACGGGGAACCGACGCGGCTGAAGGAAATGCTGGTCGACCCGGGCGAGTCCCCGTATGAGATGGCGTCCCACACCGAGTCGCGGGAGCGCCTGGAAGCGGCCTTGCAGCAAGTGCCTGACCCATACCGTATGACACTGATTCTGCGCGACATTGAAGGTTTTGTGTATGAAGAGGTAGCCGAGATGCTGGGAGTGAACCTTGGCACCGTGAAGTCCCGCCTGGTTCGTGGGCGAGCCTGCCTGAGGCAATTACTCAAGGCGGGCGACGCGCGGCGCACCACCGATGCCAACGCAGCTCTGCTGTTGCGTGGAGAGGAAACGCGATGACAGGTTGCTCGCAAGCACGTTCCAAATTTTCTGATTATCTGGATAGCCGCCTAACCGGTTTTGAAATGCAGCGCATGGCCTCGCACCTGGAAGCATGCAGCGAGTGCAGCCACGAATTTGAGGCAGAGCGGAGGATGTTGGGCGATCTAGCCTCCCTGGGTCCGGTTTCAGGCAAAGCTAAGGAGCCTTCGGACCTGGTGCTGCGCATCCGGGTAGCTATCTCCCAGGAGCGCGCGCAGCGCCAGCGCGGCTGGCTGGCGGGGGCAGAAATGACGCTGCGAAATTCCGTTGGTCCGTTCCTGTTGCAACTTTCCGCTGGTTTTGCCAGCGCGGTCCTGTTGCTGGGAACGGTGGCGTTGCTGGTGGGGATGTTTGCCCAGCCGGAACACGCCTCGGCCCAGGATGAGCCGCTGGGAATGGCTGCGGCGCCGCGCTTCCTCTACACGTGGGATCCGTCCACAGACACCGATGAGATCGGCACCACCAATGGGCCGGTGGTCGTCGAAGCCTACGTGAACGATGCCGGACGG
>CAILBQ010000620.1 GCA_903832475.1 uncultured Acidobacteriota bacterium
AGGACAAAGTCGGCAAGGTCACCGAGAAGCAAGTCCGCGAAATCGCCGAGACCAAGCTTCCCGACCTCAACGCCGCTTCCGTCGAAGCAGCCATCAAGAGCATCAAAGGCACCGCCCGTTCCATGGGCATCGAAGTCGTCGCTTAACGAGCCAACTTTCGTTCGCGGTAAAAGCCCTTCCGAATCGGAAGGGCTTTTGCTTTTTAAAATCATGTCGTTGACATCCATATATACAAAGTCGTTATTCTATATACACGGGAGATAACAATGGCTGCCACACTCACATCCATCCGCCTGGATAAGGAACTCGCCGACGAAGCGGCTAGAGCGCTTGGCGTGAAATCAAGAACTGAGGCTGTGCACATGGCGCTCAAAGAAATCGTTGCTCTGCAGAGATTCAAGGATTTGATGATTAAGAACGGAGGCAAGTTGAAATTCGAAGGTTCTGGTGAGTAGGCCTGTTCTTTTCGATTCCTCGGTGCTTATCGATCAGTTTCGGACAAATCGACATGTGGAGCGAATCGCAAGTATCGAAGGTCTGGTTCGCCTTTCGTCGGTTGTTCTTTCTGAATTGTTACGGGGAGCCAAGGGAACGGCAGAAATGCAGATACTTCGGTCCATGGAAAAGAATCTCCCGATTCTCACCCCGAACGAAAAGCATTGGCTCGAGTCCGGTCAGCTTCTCGCACGAATATACTCAGATCTCGGATTTGCCCCGCAAAAGCTGCGTGATTTGCATTTCGATGTGCTCATCGCTTTGACTGCGCGGCAATACGGAGCGCGCCTGATCACGTCGAATCGAGCGGATTTCGAACTCATACGCAGCTATCGGGAATTCGATCTTGAAGTCTGGTAGCGCGCGCGGCAGCCGCGACTGGCTCGTGGCGAGCGCGCTCTTTTTTGCGACTTCGGCGTTCGTCTGCTGGCAAAACGCGCATATTGCCATCCTCTGGGACCTGAGCTATCTGCTCGACACCAGTTGGCGAATTGCGCTCGGGCAAGCGCCGTATCGCGACTTTCCCCTTGTTCATCCGCCCCTGACGTTTCTCATCCAGGCTGCGATCATCCGCCTCGTTGGACGCCACTATGGACTTCAGATCGCCTACGCCGCGCTGATCGGCGGACTCAGCTCGGTCGTTTCCTGGCGGATTCTTCTTCGCGTCCTCCGCGGAGTGGTTGCTTCAGCTTGGACAGTCTCGCTGCTGATGGCTTTGCCACTGGTCTTTCTGAGTGTGCAGAGCGTCTACCCGCATCCGATTTACGACACCGACTGCGCCTTTGCCATCCTGGCCGCGGTTTTCTTCCTCCAACGCGTCGAATCGCCAAATCCTGCGAACAACGGGTTTCGCCGCTGGATTCGCACATCCGCGACCGGCATCGCATTGGTACTTCCGGTGTTCTTCAAGCAGAACATGGGAGCGCCGTTTCTGCTGATGGTCGTCGCCGGAACTTTGTTGCTTATGATTGCACGGCGCTTCAACCGGACCATCCTTTTGCCTTCTCCGTCTTCCGCTACGATGTTGTGCTTATTGGCCTCGATTGGAGTCGCACTGGCTGCGGCGACTCTGCTCATCCAGATCGGCTTTGGCTGGTCGAATTACCTGCGCTGGACGGTTCACTTTGCCGCCACGCGACGGCTGCCGGGCTTTGCCGACATGCTGGACATCTACCGCCAGCCGTCGTTCGCGTGGACGATCCCTACGTTCGGACTTGGCTTGCTGCTGCTCCAGACGCGCTTTGCCTCGCGGCTTTGGATTAGGCTCGCGGCTGTTGCGCTTTGCTCGGCGCCGTTTCTCGGCAGCCTGATTTTCCTCTTCCTGGATGATGACCTCGATGAGCGAGCCGACAACCTGCTGGCGCTCTGGCCGCTGCTGCTTCTCGCCGCTGCGATTCTGGCGCTGTTTGAGCTGCGCAAAGGGATCACGCTTGCGCGGCTGCTACCTTTCTTTGTGCTGGCGGCGATTCATGGGACGTTTCTTTCGCAGCAGCTCTGGGGATCGACGTACGCGATCTGGCCGCTGCTGCTGATCCTGATCGCGCAGATTCTGGCTTCGTTTCCGCAGGTTTCGCGGCCTGCACCGCTGATTCTTGCCGGCGTGATTGGCGCGACGTTTCTGGTTTGCGGAGGCCTTTACGCTGTCGGTCACGACCGCATGAATTACCTGCAGATTCCTGATGGACCGATCGTGCGCGCGACTCTGAGGCCGCTTCGGGGAATGTCCGATGCTGGACCGTATTTGCCGGATTTCGAGGAACTGGTGCGTTTTGCCGAGCGCGAGATTCCGCCGCAAGACGCGTTGCTGCTGCTTCCCGGCGAAGACCCGTTCTACTTTGCCACCGGACGAACGCCGCAGTTTCCGGTTCTGCTGATGGACCGCACGACGGACCCGTATTCCGCGGAGGAGTTGATGGCGGAGGCGAGCCGGCGCGATGTTCGCTGGGTGATTGTGAAGACGCGGCTGCAGTCGACGGAGAATCCGCAGCCGGAGGCTGAGGAGACGCTCAAGCTGGTTGCGCAGGAGTTTGTCCTCCTGCAAAGGCTAAGCGGTTACGACGTCTACAGGCGAAAATGATATCGCGATTGAGTATTTGTGCGTTTTGGGTCAGGCGAAGAAAAGGCGGGGTACCCCCGGGGGGGGGGTAGGCACCCATCTGCTGGTTCAGGACGAGACCGGCCTTCCTTCTCATTTTGCACTCAAGTGGTGGGAAATGGCGCAAGCAAATGTGGCTAGTGACAGCGGATTCCCGAATCGGTACAGATGCAGGCGTGGGATGGGCGGTCGGGACGTATCATTCCGCCAGCGAAAAGAGCCGGGCGATGCGATATCGAGTTGCTTTGTGGGGGCTGGTGGGATTCCTGATTGCGGCGGGCTGGGCCGTTTTTCTGTGGGCGACGTTTCCCACGTTTCATAGCCGGGAATTGATGGACGTGGCTCGCTTGACGTGCCCGATCTCCGTCATCGGCGAACGTTATCACTTCGGCGTCTGGGTTGGCTGGGTGCTGGCCAGCAATGCCGCGATCTAGGGCGTGATTGGTTTGGCGCTGGAGACGCTCGGGCTTTTGCGGTTGCGCGCGAAAACCGCTTAAGGTCATTCCTATATCGTTTCGGATCTACTTGCTTTCTGACTGGCGTCTTGAGGAGCCTAACCCGCCCTTGGGTCGAAGCGCCAGTTGGAGGCTCTCAAGCGACGTCAGGCGTTTGTCGGTATCGATGGCGCGGAGAATTTCGTTGCGATCCGCATTCATTCTTGCCTCAAGCGCTTCAAACCGGGCATCGGAACTGGCTGCTGCGGCGTCAAATCTGGCTTCGAACCTGGCGATCACCGCCTCGAAGCGGGCATCTACCTTGACGAATTGGGCATTCACCCTGGTGGCGAAGGTTTCCAGCCGAGCCAGGATCAGTTCGTGGCGGGATGCGGACTTTTCTTCAACCGCTTCAAGGCGCAGATTCATCTCCCGCTCGAGACTCGAGATGCGGGTAGACATGGTCTCCAGCTTGGCGTCGACGGTTTTCTCCAGGCCGTCCATACGGGTATTCAGGCTCTTGATTTCGGGCGCGACGATATCCTGGAAAGCTTTGCGGGCATCCTCGATGACGCTCATGAGCAAATTGTACGTTCGGATTTGGCTGGTAATTCGAATTGGGAGGTCACATTCGTCGTCGCTCGATTGGGCCTGCCCCGTTTTGAAACACTCGGCAAGTTCCAGGCAAAAGTAGCGCGGCTTGCTCGATCAGTCGAATGAAGAGGCCGCGAGGAAGGCCCATTTTCCCAGGATCATTGTGGATGGGAGAGTTGGCAGGGGCTCAAATGCCTGCGTGAGGACTAGTTCTGCGGCTTCGACCGTCTGCCAAGATTCGATAGGTCGGGCTTTCAGCCCTCGCTCCGGTCCGATATCGCCAACCCAGGCCGCCGCGCGAGCTTGCGCTCGTGCTTTGGCCTGGGCTGTTTTGACGCGGGCCGTTGGCCCTGAGGCAGAAAAGCGCTGCACCAGCGAGTTCTCACGCAAGCAGTAAAGCCCTGTCATTGGCTCGGTCTTATCGGCACGACTGAACAGCTTGCGGAAAAAGGCCAAATTTGCCACGTTGTGCGGTTCTACTAGGATTCGCAGGGGCTAAAGCCCCATTCATTTTGTTGGGTTTGTTCGGCACGACTGAAGTCGTGCCCTTTCAAAAAGCCTTCCATGATGAGTTTTGCCGCAGCCTGTAAAGTCGTGCCCTTTCACAAAGCGCTTTGAGTCGAGTGGCTCTGCTAACCGTCAAGAGCACGCGGGTGCTAAGCGAGGAGATGGTGGTGGGTGAGGGTGCTGCCCCCTCCCGGCACGCTAATCTGGCGTTTCCCAGGGTTTATAAGGCCCCGCTGCACGGCTGGTGCTACCCACCGGATTGTGCAGACGTATTATGGGGTCGGTGTTCATGGTCCTAAGCTATCGCGCTCGGGGCGTTCCGTAAAGTGGGTTCGAGAGGTTTATTGATTATTGATGAAGGACGACGCCGTGCTGACCTGGAATACGACCGGAATCACCCTGCAAGGAGGCTTGCGGTTCAAGAGCAGGCTGAAGTATCTACGTGAGGATTCGGTTTCGCTGTGCTCGTGAAGAAGGAAAAGCCCGCGGCTGAAGCCGGTTCGATTTTGGCCACATCTCCAGCAGCCTGAAGGCCGCTGCTCCCTCCGAACAGCGAGAAAGCTCTGTGGGACGTTCTCAATCGGTCATGAAGCCTCCATTCTCCGATGGGCGTGCTTGGCGCGATGAAACAGTTTGCGAAAATAGGGCTTCCTGGCCAGAAGTCGTGACTCCGACGAAATTGGCAGGGGCTAAATAGGCCACGGAAAGAGGACCTATGGGCCCCGTTTCGAGTCCTCCGCAAAGTTCGCAGGGGCTAAAGCCCATTCATTTTATTTGCTTTCTTCGGCACGACTGAAGTCGTGCCCTTTCACAGAGCGCTTGAGTCGAGCTTTACCGCCAGAGACCGAAGAATCTTTAAGCGATGAAAGGAGTGTGGTGGTGGGTGAGGATGCTGGCCCCTCCCGGCACGTTCATCTGGCGTTTCCCAGGGTTCATGAGGCCCCGCTGCGTGGCTGGTGCTACTCCCCCCCGGATTGTGCAGACGTATTATGGGTCAGTGTTCATGCTGCGGGTGTACCCCGTTTTTCGGACTTGGGCTCAATGAAAATATCTCTCGAGCAAATTACGAAAGCCGCAGCATCCCACGATCGCAAAAAGGTCTACTGGAAAACTGTTGCGCTTATTGGTTTCAGTCTTATCTTTACGGGTCTTGGGTTTGCCACGATCGACGACCTCACCAATGGCAGGCTTGCAAGTTCCATGCCGCTACATATGGGCGATCCGTATGACACATTCGGCCTGATCATCATGGTTGGAATCGTCTTCTCCATTGTCGGACTTATCGGGTGGTTCCAGCGCCTCTCAAGACGGGGACGGATGATCATGGCGCCGATCATCTTATTCGCGCCTGCCGGGATATGTTCCATCGAGGCGCTGGTCGCTGGGCCGTTCGTGCACGGGGTCTTCGCTATTTGCATGATGGCGATGTTGCCGCTATCGTGCCTGGGCCTGGTGTTGTGGTTCGTTGCTGGAATTCCGAGTCGCGACGCGGGGCCGATCTAAAGATGAAGTCGAGTGAAGTCATCGACAGTGGCCGCGGTATCTTCCCGACCTTTCGCGCGAATTGCGGAGACGAACAGCATGAGGCAGCCGATCGGCAGCAGCAGAGATCCACCCAAGAGCACAAGACCAATTGGACTGGGCCCACAAATGCCGAAACCGCCCGCAGGGCCGGCGAAGACCAGCGCGGAGCCGCCACCCAGAATGGTTACCAGAATTCCAGATCGAGAAGCCATTCGGTTTAGTCTATTGGATTTTCAGCTCAACGAGAGAACCAGGGCCAATTCTGGGACGTTTTGGTTCCCAGCACCGCATTGCACTTAACTGCCATCTCTGGCATACTACATAGACGTGTCCACTCTCCCCGAGTGGCCATCACTAGCACCACGGCAGTTGGGCTGATCCAGGCGAGATGGGAAGACGCGAAGTGCGTTGTCCCTGCGGCCAGCAGCTTCCGGCTTACCTGATTTCAGGGGCGGGACTAGCAATTGCGGTGGGAGATGAGGAAATATGGCCAAGAAAGCCAGCAAGAACATGACGAAGTCGCGCGCCGCTGTGGAGTCGCGCAACTATCTCCTGCCCGAAGCGGTGGGACTCCTGCAGAAAGTCAAGTTTGCCAAGTTTGACGAGACGGTCGATCTGACCATGCGTCTGGGCGTCGATACGCGTCATGCCGACCAGATGGTGCGCGGGACGGTTGTTCTGCCACACGGGCTGGGCAAGACCAAGACGGTTGCGGTGATCGCTTCCGGAGATCGGTTGAAAGAAGCCGAAGCGGCCGGCGCCGATTTTGTGGGCGGCGAGGATCTGGTCGAGCGCATTCAAAAGGAAGGCTGGACGGCCTTTGATGCTTTGATCGCCACGCCGGACATGATGAAGTCGGTCGGACGGTTGGGCAAGGTTCTGGGACCGCGCGGGCTGATGCCGAATCCCAAGACGGGCACGGTAACCCAGGATGTGGCCGCTGCGGTCAAGGAAATCAAGGCGGGTAAGGTCGAGTTTCGCGCAGACAAGACGGCTCTGGTGCATGTGCCGGTAGGCAAGCTGAGCTTCTCGCCGGAAAAGCTGGTGGAGAATGCGACCTCGGTGCTGGCCAGCGTGATGCGCGCCAAGCCTTCGGCTGCCAAGGGCAAGTACGTCAAGGGGATTACGCTGAGCTCGACGATGGGCCCAGGCGTACCGATTGAC
The DNA here is from genome assembly GCA_903832475.1 of uncultured Acidobacteriota bacterium. GTDB lineage: Bacteria > Acidobacteriota > Terriglobia > Terriglobales > Acidobacteriaceae > Acidicapsa. The sequence goes on from CAILBQ010000620.1 coordinate 6,814, forward strand.
GGTGCTGTGGCCGACGCTTCCATCAAGTAGTCAGCGCTTTCGTGCGCAAACGAATTTGAAACAGCCGTCTCTCTTCTGAATTTGTAGCGTCCTCCGATGAGGCTTCTGCGCAGAAGGCGAGATGAAAAGGTCCGGAAGGGCCTGAAGGGTCCAAGAGGCCCAGGAGCAATTGAAATGGCACTGACAAGGGCAAAAAAGACGCAGAAGGTTCAGGTTCTGGCCAAGGAACTGGAATCCTCGACAACGGCAATCATCGGCACGTTTGCCAAGCTGACGGTTTCGCAGGATTTTGAGCTGCGCAAGGTGATTCGCGGGGCGGGCGGCAAGTATCGCGTGCTCAAGAACAAGCTCGCAGCCAAGGCCAGCGAAGGCACCAAGGTGGAGTCGGCGCTGAAGGGGCTGAAGGGCGTGAGCGCAGCGGCGTTTACCTCGGGCGACCCGGTCGAGCTGGCCAAGGTGTTTTCGAAGTGGGTTGGCGAGAATGCCGAGTTCACTTTCAAGCTGGGCATCGTCGATGGCAAGCTGATCACGGTGGACGAAGTCAAGGCTCTGGCCTCGATGCCGCCCAAGGAAGAAATTTATGCCAAGCTGCTGTTCCTGATCAACGCTCCGGCGCAGCGCCTGGTGACCGTGCTCAACGCGGCCGGCCGCGATGTGGCGGTGGTGATCAACGAAGCGGTGAAGGCGGAGAAGTTCAAGGGCGGTGCTGCTCCGGCGGCGAAGGCCGAAGAAGCGCCTGTGGCGGAAGCAGCCCCTGTTGCCGAAGCCGCACCGGTTGCGGAAGCGGCGGCGCCTGCTGTGGAAGCAGTCGCGGAAGTAACCCCTGCGGAGCCGGAAAAGCAGGCGGAAGCAGCGGCTACGGAAGCCCCGGTCGAAGGCGCGGAGCCTGCGGCAGCGGAGTAGTTTGATTTTGGAAACACGAGATTTTTCATGAGTTAACGCTGGTCGAACGCAAGGTGTGCTGGTCTGGGCACAACGGAAACCTGGCAGTCGGGACGGCGGGCAGTACAAATTTTCAAGATTCTGAATTGGAGAACATCATGGCGGATTTGTCACAGTTGGAAGAGCAGATTGTTAGCCTGAGCCTGTTGGAAGCAGCAGCTCTGGTCAAGGCCCTCGAGTCGCGTCTGGGCGTTTCGGCAGCAGCAGCGGCCCCGGTCGCGGTAGCTGGCGGCGGCGGAGCGGCCCCGGCGGCGGAAGTGGCGGAACAGACCGAGTTCCAGGTCATCCTCAAGGATGCCGGCGCGAACAAGATCTCGACCATCAAGGCCGTACGCGAAGTCACTTCGCTGGGCTTGAAGGAAGCCAAGGACCTGGTCGATGGCGCTCCCAAGGCGCTGAAGGAGAACGCGACCAAGGAAGAGGCGGAAGCCATCAAGAAGAAGTTCGAAGGCGTCGCGACCGTCGAAATCAAGTAGTTTTCGGCAGCAGCCTCGACAACCTAGCAATTTTCGTACCACGCATTTGCAATTGCGGAGAAGACGCGCTACATTAAAAGTTGCGCGTCTCTTCGTCTCATTTTCTTCCCCACCACTTTTGGGAGGAATTCGGGAAATGCGTGCTCGGAAAATAGACAATTGAGTGGCAGGCAGGGAAAAGCTCGGAGACAGTCAAGCACTCCGGCCTTGAACCTTGCGCGGTGCAAACGCCACTAGGCAAGCTGTTCGGATGGGCATTCGCGTGCGGAGCGAGTGTCTGGGTAGCTGAAACTGGCGGGTTTCGGTAGAAGCGAGCTTTGGGATCGGCGAGCGTGGGAATCCAATTCGGCAAAAAGGGCACAAGCTGTTGATTGCGCTCGTGGGACATTTCGTCTCCGCGAGCTTTGCGTCATGTTCGCTTGTTTTAGTTCGTGCCTGCCGTTTGTCCTGCCTTTCTGGCTCTTTTTCTCTTCTCCAGTTCCTAGCGTCAGATTCCGTCTGACCGGCTCCGGTTGCTTTCGTAGTCCGGTGCAACAGGATTAACCGGGACTATAGCGGGTGACACAGTTTTCGGCAAGCCGATTTTTTGCCGTTCCGCAGTGCAGGTTGCAGTTGTGCTGGTTCGTATCGCGGTGCTGTACGTCGTAGCAGCCGTGATTCGCTGTTCGAATCCTGTCCGGGCGGGGAGCTCGGGCCGGATCCAATTGCGGGGTTAGTGTACCGCACGAAACACCATACCGATGTACGCCGGCAGCCGAGAGACTCGGGCAGCCGGTGCTCTGGATCCCGAAACGGAACCAGATCCTCGGGGATACGAGTCTCAGGAGTGAAGAATGCCCAACGAGAATCGCGCCATTCGCAGCCGACTCGACTTTTCCAAGATTCCCACCGCCATCCAGATTCCTAACCTGATCGAAGTGCAGCGCCGCTCCTACGAGCGTTTTCTGCAGATGGACAAACTTCCCAATGAGCGGGATGATAACGGGCTTCAGTCCGTGTTCACCTCGGTCTTTCCCATTACCGACTTCCGCAATATCTCACAGTTGGACTTTGTGGATTTTTCGATTGGTAACTGGGAGTGCAAGTGCGGTCACCTCAAGGGTCTTCATCACCTGCGTACCGCTTGTACGAACTGCGGATTCATGGTGATCACCGATCCGTTCCATCCAGGCGACGTTCTCTGCCACCACTGCGGTACGTACAACAAGAACACCCCGGACTTCTGCAACAAGTGCGGCGACCCGGTGGGTCTGCAGCTGAAGTACGACCAGCAGGAGTGCGAAGAGCGCGGCATGACCTTCTCCGCTCCGCTCAAGGTCACGGTGCGCCTGACCATTTACGACAAGGATCCGGAGACGGGTTCGAAGACCATTCGCGACATCAAGGAGCAGGAAGTCTTTTTCGGCGACATTCCGCTGATGACGGCCAATGGCACCTTCATCGTGAACGGGACCGAGCGCGTCATCGTTTCGCAGCTTCATCGCTCGCCCGGCGTGTTCTTTGAAACCGCCAACAACCGCAGCTACTTCCTGGGCAAGATCATCCCTTATCGCGGTTCGTGGGTGGAGTTCGAATACGACCAGAAGAACACGCTCTACGTGCGTATCGACCGTAAGCGCAAGTTCCTCGGGACGATTTTCCTGCGCGCGCTTGGACTGCGTTCGGACGAAGAGATTTTGAAGACCTTCTACACGGTCGACAAGATCAACATTGTCGATGGCAAGCTGGAGTGGGTTGTTCCGCAGGACGCGCACGCGTCGACGCACCTCATCGGCTCGCGTCCGACAGAAGCAGTTACGCACAAGGGTGAAG
>CAILBQ010000621.1 GCA_903832475.1 uncultured Acidobacteriota bacterium
AAGAGTGAGAATGACAAGTGCGTCCGGCAGATCCGAAGCTCGGCTGGTATTGCGGTATTCGTCGGCCGCTCCGCCGATAAGGCGAGCTGGGTCGAAGTTGGCCGCTGCTACGAGCGCTTTGCGCTGCAGGCCACGGCACTCGGTATCCGCAATGCGCTTCTAAACCAGCCGGTCGAAGTCCAGTCGATGCGGCCGCAGTTCGCCGCGGCGCTCGGACTGACGGGCCAGCGCCCCGATCTGGTGGTCCGATTCGGCCGTGGACCAAGCATGCCGCTTTCGCTTCGGCGACCGGTTCAGGCCGTGCTGGCCTGATCACCGGTGGCCCGCAATCCGCAATTCGAATGACGTGGTCACTCTGGCTCGGGTTGCTGACGGCCGTTCTTGTCTTGGCTGCAGTCGGAATGTCTGTCTACGGTTCCAAACGCTGGACCGACACGACGCAGGTTTTAACGCGCAGCCTCGAAGCGGCACGAACTGAAGGGAGGTCTTTCACAGCGTCCGTTGCACGCTACGATTCACGCGAACTCGAGGACCTGCCTGTACCAGTGCAACGCTACTTCCGTGCGGTGCTGAAGGAGGGTCAGCCCATCATCACCGCGTTGACGATCGAAATGGTAGGCACCTTTAACATGTCCACCACCGCTGAACGGTGGAAACCGTTCACTTCGCGGCAGCGCGTTGTCACGCACCGCCCGGGTTTCCTATGGGACGCCCAGGTGTCGATGGTTACTTTCGTGGCACGATCACGTTGCTGACCTACGAGTGCGCGCCGTCATGATGCGCCCCGCCGTCGTACCGGCATTACGGACTGACTGAACTCTTGCAAGCGCTTGTTGTCGAGAGTGCGTCAGCAGACGCCTATCTGGTCTGTGCGCGATCACACCCCGCATTCGGTGATTGGCTGACGTCGTAGGCACGGTTCCGTGGGGCGACGTACAGACGCTCGAGGGGGGTGATGATGAGATGACACACGGTGGAAGTGAAGAGCAATCGGGCTTTCATACATCGCCTGTTCATTCACTTAAATAGTCAACGAGAACACACCATGAGCTATCAAAGTCTTAACCCCGCCACGGGAAAAGTACTCAAGTCATTCGCAGAGATATCCGACGCGGATTTTGAGAAGAAGATCGCAACCGCCTCGGCCTGCTATGAAGTGTGGCGGAAAAAGAGCTATGCGGAACGGGCGGTGATCGTCGCCAAAGCGGCGGCCATCATGAAGGAGAAAGTAGACGAATTCGCAAAACCGATGACTCTTGAGATGGGAAAACGCATCAGCGAGGCCCGTGGCGAAGTCGAATTCAGTTCCTCTATTCTTGCGTACTACGCGAAGAATGCGGAGAAATTCCTGGCGCCCGTCAAGTTGCATCCGCAGGTCGGGGAAGCCCACATGGAGAGCAGCCCGATCGGCGTCATCTTCGGCGTCGAGCCCTGGAATTTCCCGTACTACCAACTTGCGCGAGTCGCAGGTCCTCACCTGATGGCTGGCAATGTGCTGATGGTCAAGCATGCGAGCTGCGTGCCCCAATGCGCCATCGCCTTCGAGAAGCTATGGATCGACGCCGGCGCCCCGGCGGGTCTGTATACGAATCTGCTCATCTCGCACGAGCAAAGCGATCGGATCATTGACGATCCGAGAATCAAGGGCGTGGCGCTCACGGGTAGCGTGGCGGCGGGCCGTAGTCTCGCGGCGAGAGCGGGCAAGAACCTCAAGGTGTCGTCGATGGAACTCGGCGGCAGTGACGCGTTCATCGTGCTGGAGGATGCGGATCTCGAGCACACGGTCAAGTGGGCCGTCTGGGGCCGTATGTACAACGCGGGACAGACCTGTTGCGCGGCCAAGCGCTTCATTGTCGTGGAGGAGCTCGCCGATAAATTCCTGGAGAAATTTAGCGCGGCCCTGCAGGCCTTGAAGCCGGGCGACCCGATGGACGAGAAGACCACGCTGGGGCCACTGTCCACTGAGTCTGCCTTGGTGGATCTGCTCAAGCAGGTCGACGGCGCGGTGGCCAAGGGCGCGAAGGTGCTCATGGGCGGCAAGCGCTACGACCGGCCCGGTTCCTTCATGGAGCCGACCATACTCACGGATGTGAAGAAGGACAACCCCGCGTTTCGCGATGAGTTCTTCGGTCCGGTGGCCATGTTCTTCCGTGTCAAGGACGAGGATGCGGCCATCGCACTCGCGAACGACTCCGATTTCGGCTTGGGCGGCTCGGTGTTCACCAAGGATATTGCACGCGGGAAGCGCGTTGCATCGCGGGTCGAGACCGGCATGATGTTCATCAATAACATTTCGTGGTCTGACGCGGAACTGCCGTTTGGCGGCATCAAGGACTCAGGTTATGGACGCGAGCTGGGGAACATGGGCATCCAGGAGTTCGTCAACAAAAAACTGGTCCGCACCGCGCATTTGGAGGCGCCGGTCTAAAACGGGCACGGAGAATGGGGCGGCCTCCCGAGAGGCTGCCCCGTTTTGTGTGCGAGAGCCGATTCATTCACTAACGCCGAGCGTCGCCCCATGTATGTCAATGTTGCCATTCTTAAAGAAACGCAAAGTCACGAGCGTCGCGTGGCGTTGGTGCCCTCCGTGATCCCCAAGCTCATCAAGTTGGGAGCCAAGCTGCACATGCAGGCGGGGGCAGGGGATGCCATCAGCCTCAGCGATGCGGCGTACAAGGATGTGGAGATCTTCGAGGATCGACAAGAACTCGTTAAAGACGCCGACGTGGTCTTAGGTGTGAATGCGCCGTCGCTGGCGGTGATCAACGCGATGAAGGAAGGGTCGATCCTGATTTCCTTCATCTATGAGCACAAAGATCCGGCGCTGGTACACCAGCTGTTGGCGCGAAAGATTACCTGTTTTGCGATGGAGCGGGTGCCCCGTATCACGCGGGCGCAATCGATGGATGCGCTGTCGAGTCAGTCGGCGTTGGCGGGCTATTACGCCGTGCAGTTGGGATCAACGGCCCTGGCGAGAATTTTGCCGAAAATAACGACGGCGGCCGGCGCCGTCGGCCCCGCCCATGTGCTGGTCATGGGCTTAGGGGTGGCCGGTCTGGAGGCGGTGGCGACAGCGCATCGCCTCGGTGCCGTGGTCGAGGGATATGACGTACGCGCCGAAACAGCGGAGCAGGTCCAATCTCTGGGCGCGACCTTCATCAGCACCGGGATCGACGCCACCGGCAGCGGCGGCTACGCCCGAGAGTTGACACCCGAGGAGAAGACGAAAGTCACCGCGGTACTCACTCAGCATATTCAGAAGTCCGATCTCGTGATTACGACGGCAGCCATTCCTGGGAAAGCGTCGCCAGAGCTCATCAGCCACAGCCAGGTGGCGGGGATGAAAGCCGGTGCGGTGATCGTGGATCTGTCCGCCGAAGGCGGGGGCAACTGCGAAGACACCGAGCCCGGGAAAACGACCCGCGTGGGTCAGGTAACGATCGTCGCCCCGCTCAACGTACCGTCATTGCTTGGTGAGGACGCGAGCGAGTTGTACGCCAAGAATCAATATCACCTGCTGGAACTCTTCATGAAGGACAACATCCTTACGATTGATTGGAAGGATGAGGTGCTCGCGAAAACGTGCCTCACCCATAGCGGGAAACTGACGAAGGATGCTCCGAAACCCGACAAGGGTGCCGGTGCGGACAAGACCACACCGCCTGCGAAGCCCGCCAAACCTGCCGCCAAAGCAGCGTGATCCCGACTTTTTTAGGAGAGTTTAATGAGTTTCCAAATCAGTATCGGCGGTTTCATCGCCGTCTATATCTTCATGGTTACCGCCTTTGCCGGGTGGGTGATCATCGGCCGTGTACCCGCCATCCTGCACACGCCCTTGATGTCGGGATCGAATTTCGTGCACGGCATCGTGGTCGTGGGCGGCATCTTTACGCTGCTGAACGCCAGTACGCCACTCGAGCAAGCGATCGGCTTCGTTGCCGTGTTGCTCGGTGCGGGCAATGTGGCCGGCGGGTTTGCGGTGACACAACGCATGTTGGCCATGTTCCAGACCAGCGGGCACCCGACGAAACACCCCAAGCATGCCAAGCGCGCGGCGCTCGCAGCCGTTAAGTCGATTTCACCGAAGAAGGCTTGAGGAACAGACCATGCTCATCACGATATCTCAACTGATTATCGGGTCGGTGGACCTAATCGCGGCGTTTCTACTGATGTTCGGACTATGGCGGATGGCTTCCCCCGTCACCGCCCCCTCGGGAATCTTGGTGGCCGGAGTCGGCATGCTGGCCGCCGTGGTCGCGAGCTTTCTATATGTCTTTACTGTTGATGCGGTCGCCAAGCCGCATCTACCACTCAACATCGGACTGGCGGCGGCCGCCCTCATCATCGGTGCCGGAGTCGCCTGGTGGTGCGGTCGAAAGGTGGCCATCACGGCAATGCCACAGGCGGTGGCGTTATTCAACGGCATGGGCGGCGGTGCCGCCGGTGCGATTGCGGCGGTGGAATTGTTCGGCAGTCAGACCCACGGTGTGGGTCCCTTGGTCGTCACCCTGCTCGGCGCGTTGATCGGGTCCATCTCGCTGTCCGGTTCGGTGATTGCCTGGGCCAAACTCGACGCTCTGCTCAAGAAGCCGCTGCATGTTCCGGGATTACAAATATTCAACGGTGTGGTGCTGCTCGCGTGCCTCATGGTGGGTGCGTATATCGTGTTTGCCGCGGTGGGCGGCGCAGCGCCGGTCCTGACGATGCCCCATCTCATCGAAATCTTCTTCGGCATTGCCTTGCTGTACGGCATCTTGATGACCTTGCCTATCGGCGGCGCGGACATGCCGGTCGTGATCTCGGTGTACAACGCCTTTACCGGACTCGCGGTGGGTCTGGAAGGCTTCGTGCTGCAGAATCCGGCGCTCATGATCGCCGGCATGTTGGTCGGTGCCGCTGGTCTGTTGTTGACGCTGTTGATGGCCAAGGCCATGAATCGGTCAGTGGCGAAGATCCTGTTCGCGAGCTTCGGCCCGGGCAAGAAGCGCAAACAAGGCGCCATCAAAGGCAGCTTGAAACCCGTGCAGGCGAGCGATGCCGGTATCTTCATGCGCTATGCGAAATCCGTGATCATCGTGCCGGGTTACGGGCTCGCCGTATCGCAAGGCCAGGGCAAGCTGTATGACTTCGTCAAGCTGCTGCAGGCCGCCGGGGTCAGCGTCAAGTTTGCGATCCATCCGGTCGCCGGCCGTATGCCAGGGCAAATGGATGTGTTGCTCGCCGAGGCGGGTGTTCCCTACGATCTGATCGTGCAATTGGCGGACGTGAACGAGGAGTTCAAGGACGCGGACGTTGCGCTCGTCATCGGCGCCAATGACGTGGTCAACCCCGAGGCGAGAACCGACAAGACCTCGCCGATCTACGGCATGCCTATTCTGAATGCCGATCAGGCGAAGAAATGCTACGTGGTCAAGCGCGGCGACGGCAAGGGCTATGCGGGCATCGTCAATCCCCTGTTTTATGCAGATAACACGTTCATGGTCTACGGCGACGCGGCGGCCGTGTGTGTCTCGATGACCGAAGCGGTGCGTGGCTTAGGGGCCCCCGCGGCGGCGGCCTAGTATTTCAAGCGGAGTAGATTTATGACGAAGATGCATGTGGCGATGGTCGAACACTTCAAGAAGCCCCTGGTGCTGCGAGAGTGGGATGTCCCGATTCCTGGCGCCGGGCAAATCCTGGTGAAGACCGAGGCATGTGGCGTTTGCCACACCGACATCCATGCCGCGAGCGGCGATTGGCCGGTCAAGCCGACGCTGCCTTTCATTCCCGGGCACGAAGGCATCGGCCGCGTGAGCGCGGTCGGAGCGGGTGTCACCCTGGTCAAGGAAGGCGATCGCGTGGGGGTGCCTTGGCTGCATTCTGCCTGCGGGCATTGTGAATACTGTCTGACGGCCTGGGAGACCATCTGTCCGGCGGAGACCTTCACGGGATACAACACGAATGGAGCCTTCGCCGAGTACCTCCTCGCGGATCCGAACTACGTGGCGCACATTCCAGCGAGTTTATCGGCGGAGGAAGCCGCCCCTATCATCTGCGCGGGCATCACCAGCTACAAGGGCATCAAACAGACCGAAGCCAAACCCGGCGAATGGCTGGCGGTGTCGGGGATTGGCGGCCTAGGGCACCTCGCCATCCAATATGCAAAGCACATGGGTCTCAAAGTCTGCGCGGTCGATATCGATGATGGAAAGTTGGCGCTCGCGAAAAAGCTGGGCGCGGACGCCATCGTCAATGCCAAGGTGGGCGATCCTGCAGCGGCGGTCAAAAAAGCGACCGATGGCGGTGCTCATGGAGTCCTGATCACGGCGCCTTCGTTGAGCGCGTTCAAGCAGGGCGTGGGCATGACGCGAAAACATGGGATCTGCGTCTTGGTCGGCATACCGCCTGGCGACTTTCCGGTCCCTCTGTTCGACGTCGTTGCCGACTGCATCAGCATTCGCGGCTCTTTCGTCGGCAACCGCGAGGATCTTGCAGAAGCATTGAGTTTCGCCGCCGAAGGCAAGGTCAAAGCGGATATCGAACTGCAGCCCCTGTCGGCGATCAACAAGGTGTTTACGCGACTCGAGCACGGCGATGTGGCGGCCCGCGTGGTGCTGCAATTCCAATGAATTTTGCGACCGCCCTGCTCGATGCCCGCGAGATGGGGGAAGCAGATCGGCTGACCGTCGCTGCGGGATCCTCGGTGTCTGCGCTGATGGAGAACGCAGGTCGAGGTGTCGCAGAGGAGATTGTGCGCCGCTGGCCGCAGCGACGAGTCACCGTGTTGTGCGGACCCGGCAACAATGGCGGCGATGGCTTTGTGGCTGCATGTCATCTCGCGGCTGCGGGTTGGAATATCCGCGTCGCGCTGCTAGGGTCCCGCGTCAATTTGAAGGATGCCGCGCGCTATCACGCCGAGAAATGGCGCGGTTCGATAGAAGCGCTGATTCCCATGTCCATTGATGGCGCCGAATTAGTCGTCGATGCGATTTTCGGCGCCGGCTTGAGCCGCCCGCTGGCGGGTGCCGCCAAGGAAACGCTGGCGGCAGCCAGCGCGCAGTCTATTCCCATCGTGGCGGTGGATATCCCGAGCGGCGTGCAGGGAGATACCGGCGAAAACCTGGGCGCCGTAGACTCTGTGCTCACGGTGACCTGCTTTCGCAAGAAGCCTGGCCATCTGTTATTCCCCGGTCGCGGATTGTGCGGCGAACTCGTGATCACGGACATCGGTACGCCCGTGGACGTGCTCGACGAGATTGCCCCGAAGACCTTCGAGAACGATCCGGGGCTGTGGCTCGCCGCGCTTCCACGGCCGCACCAAGACGGCAACAAGTACACGCGCGGCCATGCGTTGATTTCCGGGGGTTATCCCATGACCGGAGCGGCGCGCATGGGTGCACGCGCGGCAGCACGGGTGGGTGCGGGACTGACGAGCATTGCGGTGCCCGAGATAGCGCTGCCAATCTACGCTACCGCCCTCACCAGCATCATGGTCAAACCGCTGCTGGCGCCGGGTGATTTCGATGCTCTGTTGAAAGACGTCCGAGTCACGGGATTCTTGATCGGACCCGGCGCCGGCGTGGGTGAGGCGACGCGTAAGAGAACGCTCGCCATCCTGGCAACCCGTCGGGCTACTCTCATCGACGCGGATGCCATTTCTTCGTTCAAGGAAGATCCGTCTGAGTTGATGAAGGCGATCAGAGGTCCGTGCGTCATGACGCCGCATGCGGGTGAGTTCAAGCGAGTGTTCGACCCGAGCGGCGACAAGCTTACACGTACTCGTCGCGCCGCCGCGCAGAGTGGTGCCGTCATCGTCTTGAAGGGCAGCGATACGGTGATCGCCGCTCCCGATGGGCGCGCCATCATCAACGCCAATGCACCACCGACGTTGGCGACCGCGGGGTCGGGCGATGTGCTCTCCGGTATCGTGCTCGGCTTGCTGACGCAAGGCGTGGAGCCTTTTCTCGCGGCCGCCGCCGCAGTTTGGATCCACGGGGCGGCGGCGACGCAATTCGGAGTCGGACTCTTGGCGGAAGACTTGCCGGATCTGATTCCAGGTGTGTTACGTCCGCTGTTTGGGGCTTGATATGCAGGCGATGGTACTCAAGACCCTGAAGACTCCGCTCGAGTGGACCGAACTACCCGATCGTCAACCTGGTCCCAACGAAATTCGCGTGAAGGTGCTCGCCTGCGGGGTATGTCGCACGGACCTCCATGTGGTCGATGGCGAGCTTCCCAATCCTAAGCTGCCGATCATTCCGGGGCATGAGATCGTCGGCCGGATAGACGCAATCGGTACTGGGGTCGAAGACCTGCAAATGGGCGAACGGGTGGGTATCCCCTGGCTTGGCCACACGGATGGCAGCTGTCCTTACTGTCTGAT
>CAILBQ010000622.1 GCA_903832475.1 uncultured Acidobacteriota bacterium
CGAGGGGGATGTTGAAAAGCTGGCTTAGGGCAGAAGACCGTCCATTCCCGGACGCTCCTGTTCCCTGCCGAACACCGGTGCGCTAACAATAGTCCAGGTTTCAGGAGATACGTTTCACGGTCGGAGAGCGTTCCGTCCACTCCATGAAAATTTGTTGACGGGAGTGGTCGTAAAGGCGGCCTGAAAGTTCGTGACGAAACCCCGAACGGCATCGGCATGGATGGTTCCTTCAACTGACCAGCTCTGTTCGAAACAGACTACGTGCAGCTTTAATCGTCATCACCCTTTTGTGCGGTGTGCCGCCGCAGGCGAACCATGGCAGGCACGGGGCGGTCGCCCATGGCGTCTGTCCACAGGATGACGTTGAGCTTCTGCGCATCGGCGTGATCGGCATGACGGAAATCCATCTTCATGCTTTCCTTTGCCCCGGGCGCGGCAGTGGTGTTGGCGGTGTAGATGAGTCCGTTGTCGCGATTGGAGGTGTCTGCGACATAGGGAGGCTGATCGCCAGGGCCGGTAAACAGCGATGACATCATGGAGCTAAAGGCGTCGTTGTTGTTCATGGGAGGCAGGCCGAGGAGGGTTTCCATGGTGCGGATGACGCTGACTGTTGAATAGAAGCGGCTGTCGACATAGGGCTTGCCTGCTTTCGCGTGCGGGGCGTACTTGCTGATGACCAGGGCCACGCTGCGATGAGCGTCGACGTGGTCGCCGCCGTCCTGGGCATCGTCTTCGAGGATGAAGAAGGCAGTGTCGTCCCAGAAGGGCGAGTGCGCGATCAACTCGACGGCGCGGCCGACGGCCAGGTCGTTGTCTGCGACGGAAGCCTTAGGGGTGGGTCCGCCGGGACGGGTGCCGGCAGTGTGGTCGTCGCCCAGGCGCAGCAGCACAAAACTGGGCATGGAGTCTTTGCCATCGCTGCGATCTTCAACCCATCGTTTGAGGTGCTTCTCGAAGATGTTCACCCGCACCTGGTCAGGGACGTTGAGGTTGAAGTCGGGGGCTTCCGGAGCGAAGTGGCCGACGAGCTCGGGCTTGGTGGCGATATTCTGGGCGATCAGCGGAATGGGCCACGGCCATTTGTTGACGCCGTCGCCCCATTCTTCGGGCAGAGCCTGGCCGGGCGCGACGGCTTTCGTTTCGCAATGCTGGCCGGGCAGCACCGGGCCCTGCTGCGGATTCTTACTTGCCGGCTCGTCGCAGAAGGTGGTGGCGACGAATTCGCCGAAGTGGAGGTAGGTCTTGTGATGCGATGCGAGATTGCCCCAGAGATAGCCGCTGGCCGGCTCGTTCACGTCGGGAATCCCCTGCAGGAGGGGATAGCCTTCGGCGACGACGCCCTCGTAGTCATAAGTGCGCTCGCCGGAACGGTAGGACTGCTGCCAGGTCTTTTCGAGGTAATCGGTGCCGATGGCCGCGGTCGACCAGACTGGCCATCGCCGGAGACTTCGCCGGAGTCGAAGAAGTTGTCGAGCACGCCGAACTGCAGGGCCAGCTTGTGTTCGTTGGGTGTGACCGATTCGCCGTACATGGTCAGGCTGGGATCACCGTTGCCGACCGGCTGGCCATCTTTTTTCAGATCGCCGAGGATCTGATCGTAGGTTCGGTTTTCCTTGATGATGTAGATGACGTGCTTGATTTTGCCGGCCTTGCCGTCGGCGAAGGCGATCTTCTCCTGCGCGGCTTTCATGCGGTTGGATTCAAGTACGACCTGGGTGAACTGGGGCAGTCCGGACTCCAGCGTGCTGCCATCGATCGCTGCCAGCGAGCCGCGCATCAGGGTGGCGATGTAGGTATAGGGACGGATGAAGTGACGGTCTTCGATGTCCGTCTTCATGGGCGTGCCGTTCGGGCCGGCGCCCTTGCCCTTGGCGGTGGCGACGTAGAGCTTGCCCCCGGCGCTGCCGGGAAGGAAGGCCATCGCCATGGGCATCCACTCGGTGGGCACAAAGCCGATGGGTTCAACCATGCCAGTGCGCGCGATCTTGCCGGTCAGCTTGGTGGTATCGAGGACGGCGATGGAGTCTGTGATGGCATTGGCGGCGTAGAGGCGGGTGCCGTCGGCGTTGAGGGCTAGGGCTTCGGGCTCAGCGCCGAAGTAGCTCTGGCCGGGGAGGCGGGTGTCGAAGTAGCCCTTGACGGCGAAGGCAGAGCCGCTCACGTTGATGGCGGCCACAGCATCGCGATTGGCCAGGGCGACGTACATGGTGGCGCCATCGGGAGAAATTTCGAGCGCACAGGGATGCGTCCCCGGCTTTACGGGATCGGAAGGCTTGAGCAGGGCCAGCTTGCGGCCGACCGTTCCCTTCTCAAGATCAAGCTCAACCACTTCCGAAGCATTCCACAGGGCGACGAAGGCTCGCTTGCCGTCTTTCGCGATGGCCAGGGCGATGGGGTAGGTGGAAGGGACGGCATCATTTTCGGAGAGATCGAAGGTCTTTTCGATTGCGGCCGCGCCAGCGCCTTCCGCCGGGTTGACGAGCAGGACGTCGTCGGAAAGATTGCCGGCGACCAGCAGCCGTTCGGAGCCATCTTTAGAGGCAATGACTGCGATGGCGGCCGGGAATGGAATCCCCATCTCGGGAGATTTGCTGCCTGGCAAGAGGGTTTTGCGACCGGAGGCGAGAGACTGCAAGGGCAGCTGGATGAGGCGCTCGGGCGTGATCTTGCCGTCGTTGAATGCATAGACCACCACGGCGTTGCCTACGGCGTTGGCGCCATCGCCGGCGGGGGTGGAGGTCGAACCCATGCTGGCGTACAAATGCTTGCCGTCGCGGCTAAAGGCGAGGCCGGAATAGAGGGTCTGCTTGGCGTTGACCGGCGTTCGATCGTCGGGGAAGTCGGCGATCTTGCCGGTCGCGGTGTCGAGCACGGCCAGCGACTGCTCGAACTTGGATTCTTCGCTTCCGTAGCCGGCGTTGACCGTAACGACGTAGGCATGGTCGGGCGAAACCGCCATCGACATGGGCAGGTTGTTGATGCGCTGCGGATTGCCGGGCGCCACGCCGACCAGCGCCTTGCTGGTGGAAAGGTCGATTGTTTGCGCGCTTGCCGCGACCGTTGAAATCGCCAGGCCGAACCAGATCGCCGTCATCTTCGTCTGCATACTCATGTCACCTCGACGCGCAGCATCGTGTCCGCGAGCCTTTGCCGCGGACGAGCCATCTTTTCACATTCGCATTGCAATCGCTTGAACGGAATTTTGCACCGGCTGGAGCGTGACCAAGAAGGCTTACCTGATCGGAAACAGGAACTCCAGCATGGGACGCACGCGCGATGCCCAGCTGGTCTCATCGTGGCGGCCGCCGCGCACGCGTTCGTAGCGCAGCGTTTGATCGTCGACCCAGCCGTATTCGCGCAGCCGCGATGCCAGCAGTTCGGTGTCCTTGAGGGCGATGCGGCCTTCCTGGTCGCCGATGCTGAGCCAGATACGGGGCTTTTCTGCAAGCTGCGGCGCGGCCTGGGCCAGGACGCCGAGAATGCTCTTGTGATTCCACCAGACGCTGGGGGAAAAGACGGCGAGGCGGCCAATGGCTTCAGCGTATTCAAGGCCGAGGTAGAGAGAGACCAGGCCGCCCAGCGACGAACCGCCCAGGCCGATGTTTTCGCGGCCGGCCTTGACGCGGTAATGCTCGCCGATCCAAGGCATCAGCTCGCGGGTAAGGAGCTGGCCGTAGGTGTCGGCCTCGCCGCCGCCCATCTGCCAGTCGCGCTCATGGGTGTACTCGGCCAGGCGACGGTCGCCGGTGTTGTAGATGCCAACGATAACCAGCGGCTCAACTTCGCCGGATTCGATGGCGGCGTCGGCGGCTTCGCGGACTTCCCAGGTGCGGTCCTTGATGAAAGAGGTGCGGCCGTCAAAGAGATTCTGTCCATCGTTCAGATAAAGGACGGGGTACTGCCTGCTGGCATTTTCATGCTCATCGTAACCCGGCGGCATGTAGACGATCAGGTCGCGCGGATCGGGCAACAGGCGGCTGCGAAAGCCGCGATGGACGCGCAGGCGGGAGTGCGGCGTTTCTGCGCTTTCGCCTTCAGAGGGCGCGTGCCAGACGGCCCAGCCGGGAGCGAACACCGGCGGCCCGTGATAGATGGGCTGCGTTTGCCGTCGTGATTCAAGATCCAAACCTGCCCTCCGCCTCTTTCTCATCCTCGGCGCTCCACTGCCGGTGCCGCTGCATTTTGCCGTTCCCCGTGGCTGTTACAGTATCAAAAATGGGAGCACGCCCCAAAATGGGCTGCATGCGGGAAACAGGGCCAGAGAACGCCCAGTGGACGAGGTAACCAGTTTGAATCGTGAGTATCACAAGTGGTATTCCCACCGGCTCGGCCGCGAGATGGAGATGCTGGTCTTTGGCCACACTGGGGTTCCGGTGCTGGTTTTCCCCACCTCGGGCGGGCGTTTTTTTGAATTCGAAGACCGCGGGCTGGTGGGCGCGATTGCTCATAAAATCGACAATGGAGAAATCCAGCTCTACTGCGTCGACTCTGTGGATAACGAGAGCTGGTACAACCGCAACGTGCCGCCGCGCTGGCGCATCGCGCGCCACGTGCAGTACGACGACTATCTGATCCACGAAGTCGTGCCGCTCATCAAGAACAAGAACTGGGACTCGCATCTGGTGGCGCTGGGGTGCAGCTTTGGCGGATTCCACGCGGCCAATATCGCCTTCCGCCATCCGGATGTGTTCACCGGGCTGTTGTCGATGTCGGGGGCGTTCGACATGTCCGGCTTCTTGCGCGGGTATCACGACGCCGACCTGTATTTCAACACGCCGGTGCAGTATCTGCAGAACCTGTCCGATCCGTGGTTCTTCGACCATTACCGCCGCAACAAGTACGTGCTGGCTACCGGGTGGGACGACCAGTGTCTGGGCTCAAACCAGCATTTGAGCGGCATCCTGAACCACAAGCAAATTCCTCATCAGCTTTACATCTGGGATACGTGGAACAGCCATGACTGGCCTACGTGGAAGATGATGCTGAACGAGTATCTTTAGAGCGATCCACCGTTTTTCCCTAGACGTAGAAATAGCTGGTCCGAGGCTCCGGAACAGTGGTAAAGTGGCAACGCTCCCTGTCCTTCCCCCTTGTCGAAACGATCTGCCTTCTCCCACCACCATTCCCATGTGGGCGGTACGACTATTCTCTGCCCAGAAAACAACACCCCTGAAAAGCACGTGACGTGGCGTGAACATTTTCCCCAGGAGAACACCATGACTATTCCTTCGAAACGAGTTTTAGAGTTCTTTGTGCTTTTTGTTGCAGCAGCCGGCTGCACTTCTTTTGCCCAGATTTCCGCCACGAGCGCGGCTTCGGCCGCACCGCTCGCGGCCAGCGCGCCCACAGTCGTACCGGCGCTTGTTCCTTACTCGGGCCTAGCCATCGACCGCGAAGGCCGTGCGCTCAGCGGCGAGACTGGGATCACGTTCCTGATCTTCAAAGACCCGAATGGCGGCGAGCCGTTGTTTACCGAGACGCAGAGCGTCGTTCCCGACTCGACGGGCCGTTACACGGTTCGTCTCGGCGCGACCATGAGCAGCGGCCTTCCGATGGAACTGTTTTCGACAGGAGAAGCCAGGTGGCTTGAAATCCAGACGGCAGGCCAGAAGCCGCAGCCGCGCGTGTTGCTGATGAGCGTGCCGTATGCGCTGAAGGCAGCCGACGCGTCGACGCTGGGCGGGCTGCCGGCTTCGGCCTTTGCCCTTGCTGGGGCGAAAGCGCCCGGAAACGCGACTGGCTTTGCTCCTGTCCCGATGATTCCTGACGCCAGTTCCACGGTAACCACTACGGGAGGCACGGCCAACAAAGTGGCCAAGTTCTCGGGAACGAGCACGATCGTCAACTCGATTCTCTTTGACAACGGCACCCAGGTGGGCGTCAATACCACGTCGCCGACCGCGACCCTGACCGTTGCCGGCACGGAAACCGTCAATGGCGCTGCAACCCTGAACGGCGCGGTCACGCTGCCGGCGCTGGCCACGGCGACGGCTGCGAAAGGCAACGGATCGCAGTCGATTCAGTTCAACGGTTCCGCCTATAACTCCACATCGAAGGCGGTGGTGGCTCCCAAGTTCCTGCTCAAGAGCGAAGTGACGAGCAATGACACGGCATCGCCCAACGCGACACTGAACGTGCTGGCATCGGCTACGTCCAGCACGCCGGCGGAGACGGGTCTCTATATCAACACCAACGGCACCATTCACTTTGCCGCGGGCCAGACTTTTCCCGGTGGCGGAAGCAGCGGCGGCTCGTTTTGCATCGCGGTGAACGGAGGTTTTGGGGGCAGCGGCGGCACGACTTTTATCGCGCCGACCTTTGTTACCCCTTCGGCGAATGGCTGCTCGTCCTGGTCGGGTTTTACCAAGACCGCTGACACGGTGGTGTTGAATACCAACGGCGCCGCATGTCTCTCCACGGACAGCAAAGTGCTGACGCTCAGCGCCACCAGCGCGGACCCGTCCTTTCTGGGTACGACCCCAGCGTTCGATTACATCCAGTTGAGCCGGACAGGTACGTCGGGAACATTCACGACAGGGTCCGACCAGGGGCCGTTCAGTGGACCGGCAGACCAGATCACCTGCACGTCGAGTCTGCTGCAACTGCCGGCCAGCCACGACTAGGTGGCAGTTGGAAGGGCAGACTACGATGTGGAATGCGCCGCGGCCAGCAGGAAGACCAGCGGCGCATTCCAGTTGATGGCGACTTCATTCATGGAGTAGGCGAGCTGGTTGTCGGCCCACATGCGCATGGGTGGCATCTTCGGAAAGGTGCGCGCCACGTCGTCACCGGGATGACGGCCGTTGGGACCGCCCGACAGCAGGCCCGGCCAGGGGGCTGCAATGTTGTCGGCGATGCTGGGGCGGTGATGCGGATGCTGGAAGGGGTTGGAGCCCACCTGCGTCACCCAGGAGACGCCGAAGCAGTTTCGACCCAGCAGATAATGCAGGTTGCCGAGCGCCGCTTCGCGCCATCCCGGCTCGTTGTGAAAATGATCTGCCATAAGCAGGAGCAGGGACTGGTTGGCGGCGACCGAGTTCGATCCCCAGGAGAAGTCGTCGACGCCCATGGTGTTGCCGTAGCCGCTCAGCTTCTGGCGCGCTATGAGGGTTTCGGCGGTGGAGCGAGTGCGATCGAGGATGCGCTTTTTCAGCTCGGCGGACTGCTTTTCGGCGGATGACTTGTGGGGGGCGATGAGATAGGTCCAAAAGTCGAGCGACGCGACGCCGGGCCAGGAGGGCACCCAGAGCTCGGAGGCCGGGGGCAGGATATTGGCAGCTTCGAGGAAGGCCTTCTCATAGATCGCATCGCCGGTGGTGCGCCACAGCTCAGCCGCGGCCCAGAGCAACTCGTCGCGGCAGTCCTTGTCGCCGTACTCGCCGGTGCCGATGCCCTTGGGATTGGCAAAGGGAACGTCGGGATGCGCCGCGGCCCAGGCGAAGGCGCGTTTAGCCGCGGAGAGGCAGCGCGAGGCG
>CAILBQ010000623.1 GCA_903832475.1 uncultured Acidobacteriota bacterium
CGCATCGAGGCCGCCAAGAAGGCGGGAACATTCGATGCGGGTGTTGAAACGCTGATCGCCGACAAGCTGGCCATCGTCGAGCAGCGCGAATTGTTCCGCGACAAGGCCGACTGCACCACGCAACTGCTGACGATCGAGGCGCAGTGGGCGGTCAAGATCACCTCACTCGACGACATTCTGGCCCGTGCGGCGCGGACTGGGGGGCAGGGCCGGTTCATGCGCAATGAGCGCTCCGGCAAAGTCGCCCTGCTCATTCCCGACCGGCCTTGGCTCGATGAGGACGGGCATCTGATGAAGGTCTGGAAGCTCATCCGCCAGGGCCGCAGTTCTCTGATTCCGCATAGCGATCTCGAGGAAAGCCACTGGGTCGATATCGACGCAGCGACTTTCACGCTGCTGTGGCAAGCTGAAGCTGACAACGCGGCATTGCATCACCACGTCGAGCGGTTCTTCCTTGCCACCGGGCGCCTCTTGCCAATCTGGAACCTGCTAGGGGAGGACGCGCAGGTGCGCCGCCTCGTTACCCAGGACGGCCGCAGCCTGCTGGGCCGCATCGTCCCGGTCGATGCTGTCAATGCGCTGCTCGACAAGCTTGGTCTTGGCGCAACCATTCAACTGACCGTTTTAGAGATCGTTAGTGCGGCGTTGGCCGGGAAGGTGGTGCCGATCAACGCCGCGCGCGGCCTCAATCTCAAGCGTTCACGAGTCAACGGCGAACAACGGCTCGAGATCCTCGGCTTCGATGCCCGTGCGCTTCCGGCTTACAAAGCCAAGGGCTGTTTCACCGAAATCATCCAGTTTCAGTGCCGGTTGTTCGTCCCCGTCCAGACCGCCAGCGATATTCTGGAAAAGCTGGCGGCATGAGCGGCTATCGATGTCAGATCTGCGGGCGGCGAAAGTCTTTGCGCAAGAACGGCATGGTGACCTGCCATTATGTCGGGGCGGCACCATGTCCGGGATCCGGCTTCCCGCCGATCGAACACGACGATGGGTGTCTTTTCCAGCGCGCCGCCAAGGCCGAATCCGACTTCCAGCGCGCTTATGATGCCGTCCGCAGATTGGAAGATGCACGGGCCAACTGGATCGATCCCGCGCTTTTCATCCGCCGCGCGGCGCTGGCAAGCCATGCGGTGAAGCTTGAGCGTCGACTCAAGCGACACCTGGATTGGCCCGCTCGCTATCGCCGCTCGATAGCACGTCAGATGGAGCGCCAAGGATATGCCTGGGCAGAGCCGCCTCCGCTCTATCTCGTTGAGCGGGAGGTCGTTAGTTCGGAGCCATGATTGGAAACCAGGGAGTCAGCATTATTGCTATTTTCAGCAAAATAGCCATAATGCCAATCCTAAGGAGAATGAGATGGCCGGCCCCACTGAACCCGTCGAGGTGAGCCTCACCGAGTTCCACCACCAACCAGGTGGCTTTATCGACACGAGCCGTCAACGCCCGGTTGCACTCACCAAACGCAAACGGCCATATGCCTATGTCGTCAGTCCGGATTATTTCGCGCTGGCCGAGGAGGCGATCAAGGTTCTGCACGGTAACCGGCGTGTCATAGCGGCCGAAGAGTTGAGCGAAGAGGATGACAGCTTTCTGACCCGGTTCGGTCCATCAGCAGACGAAGTGGCAACGGGCCAATGGCGGGAGTAAGCCGTTTTCCGTTCCCGAAGCTCGGCGAAGTTCACAACTACTGTTGAGTTGCGCTGAGAATTGACCCGGGATTTTCATCGAGAATTGACCCGGGTTGGTATGGGATATGTGCGGCCCGTGACGGCCATGGTCAAGGTCTGGGTTTATCCCTTTCTGGGTCTGGGGGCGGCAGAGCTGGCTCTGAAGCGGAAGCTGTCATTGCCTGTTTCGAGGATGTGGCAATGATGGGTCAGTCGGTCCAGCAGGGCTGTGGTCATCTTGGCATCACCGAAGATGCTGGCCCATTCACTGAAGCTCAGGTTGGTGGTGATGACGACGCTGGTGCGCTCGTAAAGCTTGCTGAGCAGATGGAACAGCATAGCCCCGCCTGACGGGCTGAATGGCAGATAGCCCAACTCATCCAGGATTATGAGATCGAGCTTGAGCAGGCGCTCGGCAAGCTGGCCGGCTTTGTTGGCAGCCTTTTCCTGCTCCAGGGCATTGACCAAATCGACCGTGGCAAAGAACCGTACTTTTCTGCGGTGATGCTCGACAGCCTGAACGCCAAGGGCGGCGGCAATATGGCTTTTGCCGGTGCCAGGCCCGCCAATCAGCACGACGTTGTCGGCGCTGTCCATGAAGTCACCGCGGTGGAGCTGGCGCACAAGAGCTTCGTTGATCTCGCTGGCCGCAAAATCGAAGCCGGCCAGATCCTTGTAGGCCGGGAAACGGGCGGCTTTAATTTGGTACGCAATGGACCTGACCTCGCGTTCGGCCATCTCGGCTTTGAGCAATTGGGACAGCACAGGCACGCTGGCTTCGAAGGCCGGTGCGCCCTGTTCGATCAATTCACCGACGGCCTGAGCCATGCCGTACATTTTGAGACCGCGCAGCATGACTACGACGGCAGCACTCGCGGGATCATGACGCATGACGCATCTCCCGCAGCCTGTCGTAGCGATCGACGTCAGCGACTGGTTCCTGGACCAGGCTCAAGGCCTGAGGGGCGTCGCTCGGTGGGGCCGGTGGTGCTTTGCCGTCAATCAGCCGGTGCAGTACATAGAGGACGTGGGTTTTGGTGGCCACTCCGGCCTCCAACGCCAGTTCTACGGCCTGCAGCACAACTTGTTCGTCATGGTGCAAGACCA
>CAILBQ010000624.1 GCA_903832475.1 uncultured Acidobacteriota bacterium
CGCAAACGGATCCAAACGAATACATCAATCAGCTTGTTCAAATCAACAGTCTGGAACAATTGATCTCGATCAACCAGAACCTTGCAACGGTCTTGTCGACGGCAACAACGACACCGACTACAAAGGTCGATCCTTCCGGCCCGGCTGCGCCCACTACCGTATCCAGCTCGGCAACATCGGCGGAGGCGGCTTCCCGGGGAGTGAAGGCGCCAGGACACTCACACACGGGCTCCGTACAACAGGGCAACCTCTCCATTCCCGCTGCTGTTCCGGCAGCTTCGGTGGTAGCGCATTCGCTGGATGGAAAGGTGTACGGCGTGGCTCATGGTCATTCCGTCCGCGACATTCCAACTCGATGAGATGTCGGAGTCAAACTTCTTGCCGCAATTTTGGCGGTCAACCCACAACTCCTGCAGAGGAAGGTAAGTCCACGCACTGCAGACAACGAGAGGGACGGCGCAGCAGGTGCCCGGGCTCTGGAGATACGCGCATGGCAAGTTTTTATATCCCGCTGAGTGGCTTGGAGTCGGATTCTACCGCGATGAATACCATTGCGAATAACCTGGCTAACCTGAACACAACTGGTTACAAATCTCAAACGGTCAACTTCTTCGATCTGTTCTATCAGCAGCTTGGGGAGGAGGGCTCGGGAGGTCTGATCCAGATGGGATCAGGCGTGGGAATCGCGGGGATCGAGTCGCAGTTCAGCAACGGCAGTGTCGTATCGACCGGCAACGAAACAGATGTGGCCTTGCAGGGCAACGGATTCTTTGTATTGCAAGACGGGAACACACAGATTTACACACGCGACGGGAATTTCAACCTAGGCGCGAACGGGGCGCTGACCACCCAGAGCGGATTGTCAGTGATGGGCTTCCCGGCCACCGGGGGAGTGGTCAACACCAATGCTCCGATGACGCCGATTATGCTGCCGGTCGGCCAGATCGAGCCTGCGCAGGCGACAACCACAATGGGAATGACCGTCAACCTGGATTCAGCAGCAGCCGTCGGGACGTCGGTCCCGACACAGATTTCCGTGTACGACTCTCTGGGGGAGGCGCATGTCGCGACGGTGACCTATACCAAGACGGCTACGAATTCCTGGACGTATTCGATTGCCCTGCCTGCCGGCACGGCTACCGGCTCGGCCAACGCCAGCGGGACACTGACGTTCGACAGCAGTGGCAATCTCACCAGCCCGACATCGAACGTCGCGGGAGTAAGCTTTACCGGCATGTCGGATGGAGCCGCCAACTTGTCGATCACGTTTGATGTGCTGGGGAGCAGCGGCAAGCCCACACTGACGCAGACGGACGCAACTTCTGCGGCTTCGGCTACGACGCAAAATGGATTCGCGAGCGGATCCTACAGCGGCTTCAGCATTGCGGCAGATGGAACGGTGAACGCATCCTTTGCCAACGGCCAGACGCTTGCGGTGGGTCAGTTGGCGCTGGCCAACGTGCCCAGCTTGTCGGGGCTGAAGTTGCTTGGCAACGGCAATTTTGCGACCACCCAGGCGAGCGGCAACGCAGCCGTTGGGACCTCGGGATCGTCCGGCCTGGGCACGATGGAGGACTCGGCTCTGGAGGCCTCGAACGTGAACATTTCCGCCGAATTCTCAGATCTGATCATCGCGCAGCGGGCATTCGAAGCCAATTCGAAGGCCGTCACTACGTTCGACACGATCGCGCAGGAAACCATCAACATGGTGCATTGAGACATGCGCCGGTCGTAGCAAGGCATTTGCTGCAAGGCCAAAACGGTCGCTGTTCTGCCGGGGCAGAGGGATCCGGTCCGGCAGAACAGCGCGCGCGAACAACCTGCCCTTCATTTCGCGGCTCTTAGATTAAGACTTTTCAATTGACCCAGTCGAAATTCAGGTCATTGGCATGCTCTAAGAGTTGCGGAAATCTTATGGCCAGTTCAAACGTCCAGTCCGCTTCACCCTCGCCTTCGTTGTCGGAGGAATTCCAGCCGGACGTATCCCAGCGAGCACCGGGGACGATTGCGAGTGCCAGCCTTGCGATGACCGGAAGCGGTGTTGCGATGGGAGGCGGGGAGAATCCTTCCTTCACGGGGAACAATCCGAACGATGGAGAGATGCGCCTCTCTTCCGCCTTTGCCAGAATGCCGGTTGCATTGAGTGTTGCTGTGCCGGTTCGTGATTTCCGGGTTAGAAATCTGCTGGCGATGATGCCGGGCGAGGTCATTGAAACGCGCTGGGGACACGGAGACGACTTGCCGCTGGCCTCCAGCGACGTGCAGCTGGCGTGGAGCGAGTTCGAGGTTGTGGATACCCGCTTGGCGGTAAGAATCACGCGGCTGGCATGAACTGGATTGCCAGCAAACTTCGGGGAAGGGTTGAGAGACATGCAGGGAGTGCAAGCGCAATCGATCTGGTCATTCTTGTTGCAACCGACCTCGCGAGCCCGGGACGCAGGGGTCGGGCCAACAGCGGCAGCGGCCACTTCCATGCGAGACGACACTGCTCGCCCCAGGAATGGACTGGCGGCTGTCGCGGAGCAGTTGGGCCTCGCCGCCCGCGTTCTGAGATGGGTTGGCCGACGCTCCGCTGACCCCGCTCCGCTTCGCTTTCTGGGTCGGATACAGCTTGGCCAGCGTCAGTCTCTTACTTTGGTTGAAGCCGAGGGCACAAGGATACTGGTCGGCTGCTCCACAAACGGCGGGATTGCCTTTCTGGCTCTCGGCGCGAAAAAGGAATTAAACAGGAGGCGGCCGCCGGCGTGTGCTGGAGTCATGCCGACAATGTCCCCAACGCGTTTGAAGCGTTTTGTCAAGAGCAGGATGCCATGATGGCGGCAAATGTGCTGGACGTTGGCCAGTTGCTCGCGAGCCTCGCGCCGCCATCAACTCTTCCGCAGTTGCCCGACCTGAACGCGAAGCTGCATCCAGGCGACTCGACTCCGTGGACGATTCTGTTCGTGCTCACTGCGATCACCGTTTTGCCGGCGCTGGTCATGGCTGTGACGCCGATGGTAAGGCTGATGGTGGTCTTTCATTTTCTGCGCCAGGCCCTGGGAACACAAACTGCGCCGTCGAATCCTACGCTGCTGGGACTCGGTCTGGTGATGACCTGGTTCTTGATGCAGCCGGTGCTGCTATCGGTCGACCAACAGGCCGTGACTCCGTATCGCAACGGTCAGCTGACGGGCTGGGATGCGATCGAAAGGGGGGCGGTCCCTGTCAAAGCATTTCTTCTGCACTATGCGCGGGAAAAGGATCTCGCGTTATTTACCGCGGCCGGGCAGATTCCCCGACCGGCGCGTCCCGAAGATCTGCCCATGCGCGCAGTCGTGCCGGCGTACATGCTTTCGGAGTTAAAGGCAGGATTTGCCATCGGAGCTGTGTTGTATTTGCCTTTTCTCTTAATCGACATGGTGACTGCTGCGATTACAACATCGATCGGCATGTTTCAGTTGCCCCCGGTCGTGGTCTCCACCCCGTTGAAAATCCTGCTGTTCGTGATGGTGGACGGGTGGAATCTGGTGGCCGGTTCTCTTTTGAAAAGCTTCTGAGCAGATTGGGTCGAACAGCTTGGTTTGGCCGGGAACGTTCGAGGGGGGCAGGATGAATTCGGACATGGTTGCTGAAATTATGCGTCAACTTTTAAGAGAATCTCTGATCCTGGCAGCTCCCGTGCTGGTCGCCGCGGCCTTGTTGAGTTTTGTCCTCAGCTTGCTGCAGACGCTCACGTCTCTGCAGGAGCAGTCCTTGACCGCGGTTCCGAGACTTTTTGCCGTGGTGGGAATTTTGATGGCGGGCGTTCCGTGGTTCCTGCATCGGATGGGTTCGTACACGTTGCTGCTCTATTCGGACTTGAATCGTTATCTTCGCTGAACCACGATTCCTCCCGCAAAGGACAAGCGAGTGAATCAAAGCACGAACACCGTGAACTGGGATGGGATGGCTGCGGCGTGGACCTTGGCGCTGATCCGTTTGAGCACCATGCTGGCTTTTTCTCCCTTTTTCAGCTCACGTGCGATTGCGCCACGAACAAAAGCGCTGCTGTCTGTGGCGTTGTGCTGGTTGTTGGTGCCGACGGTCGCGTCGGCCGCAGGGAGTGGACAGGCGGCGGTCGAGCTGAGTTTCCCAGGCGCACTGGGCGAAATCGCCATGGGGGCGGTGTATGGACTCACGCTTGGCTTATTCAACGAAATGCTACTGCTGGCGGGACAGATCGTGGGATTGCAGTTCAGCTTCTCCCTGGTCAATCTGCTTGATCCGGCATCGGAAATTCAGACTCCCCTGATGGGGGATCTTTTCCAGATGTTTGGCACGCTGGTGTTGATTGCAGCTGGACTTGACCGGGTTCTGCTGTCCTCGGTAGCGCGCAGCTTCCATGTTGTTCCCCCGGGAGGCTTTCGTTTTGCGTCGATGTCGGCTGTGGCGGGAACGATCGTGCCGATGCTTTCGGGATCGTTTCTGGCGGCGATCGAGCTGGCTGCACCGGTGCTAGCAGCCACCCTGCTGGTTGAAGTTTCCGTTGCCATGCTGGGCAAGCTTTCTCCGCAGTTGCCAGTCATTTCGCTCACCGTGCCGATGAAGACGCTGACCGGCTTGGTGGTGCTGATCGGCAGCCTGGCGGTGTGGCCGCGGTTCTTGGAAGCTCGGTTCAGTGCGTTGATCGACGTCGCTCAACGGCTGATGTTTCAGGCAGCGAGGGTTTAATCGATGGCTGGCGAACGCAGCGAACAGGCTACGCCACAGCGTCGGGACAAGGCCCGGCGCGAGGGAGACCTGCTGCACAGCCGTGAGCTATGCACTGCGGCCGGGACATTGGCGGGTACGATGCTGTTGCGAGCGGCGGGTCCGCGCTTCGTTTCGAATTGGAGCGGATCGTTGTCCCGCTTTCTGAAATTCGGTTCGCTGGCCGACTGGGAGCCGACGCGGATTGACCAGACCATGCGATCGCTGGCCGGTCTGACCATCGAAGTGATGGCTCCAGTCGGACTGGTTGCCGCGGGGGTTTCGGCAGCGGCGTTGAGTGCAGGGATGCTGCAGACGGGAGGGATTCAATTTCATCCGAAGCTGATTGGCTTTCGTCCAGACAGAATCAATCCTCTGAGCAACGTGAAAAACCTGTTTTCTCTGCGATCCACTTCGAGATTGGGGAAATCGATGGTTCCGGCCGGGCTGCTGGCGGTCTTCGCCCTTACCCGTATTTCCCATCAGCGAGACATGCCGCCATTTTCAATTGCCCGGTTGGAGTCACTTGGAACGGATTTGTACCAGATTCTGATGGCGGCTTCGTGGCTGCTCTTCTGCTGGGCCCTGATCGACTACCTGGTGGAGTGGAGAAGCCGCGAAACGCGTCTGAAGATGAGCCGCCAGGAGATGCGGGATGAGTACAAGGAATCGGAAGGAAATCCGCAAATTCGAGGACGCATTCGTAACCTGCAGCGCCAGGCGCGGCATAGACGCATGAAGGCGGACGTTGCCAAGGCCGCGGTGGTGGTCACCAACCCGACGCACTACGCGGTGGCACTGGGGTTCGACTTCGTCACGATGGAGGCTCCGAAAGTGCTCGCGAAAGGAAGGAATCTTCTCGCGGAAGAAATCAAGGAACAAGCGCGCTGGGCGGGCGTACCCATCCTCGAAAATCCACCCCTGGCGCGAAGCCTGTACCGATCGGTCGAAACAGGCGACGAAATTCCCGCAGTGCTGTACGCTGCCGTGGCATCCATCCTGGCGTTTCTGTATCGCCAGAGGGTACAGCAGGAGATAAGGGAGCGCCAACAGCGCAATGGTGCGGCACACGGCAGGAAGTGGGAAGCGGGGAACACGCCCGGCGCTCCCGACTCGGGTCCTTTGCCAAATGCCGTTATTCCAGGGATAGGGCCCAGGCCCTCGACGGCAAAATCCGGGATGAGTGGCAGAACCGAATCGCCTTCCCCGCCCGGAGAACGCGCAGGTGAAGGCAAAGTGAAGACGGACGGCGGCGGAGAACAGGACGAGACTCCAAGCGGCGGATCCAAGCCGTCAAGCATCGGGGAAGCGCGACCTGGTTCTACCGAGAGAGGTAAGGAATGAGCACAACGGCCCTAGCCCTTCGCACTCCTAACCAGATTGTGGATGTTTGGCGCAGACTGCGCCGGCATCTGCTGCCCATTGGGGCGATCAGTGTGATCTTCGTCATGCTCGTGCCCTTGCCAGCCGATGCCCTGGATCTGCTTCTGGCTATGTCCATGGGAGCTTCCATCATCGTGTTCCTTTCGGCGGTTCAGATTCGGCGTGCGGTTGAAATGAGCGTCTTCCCGACGTTGCTTCTTTTGCTGACTTTGTTTCGCCTGGCGCTCAACATCGCCTCCAGCCGACGCATTCTTCTGCACGGATCGGAGGGCACGTCGGCGGCTGGAAAGGTCATTGAGGCCTTTGGGCAATTCGTTGTCGGCGGCAATTATGTGGTTGGCTTCGTACTCTTCCTTGCCTTGATCGCTATTCAGTTCCTGGTGGTGTCGCACGGCGCAGTGCGTACCGCGGAGGTGACGGCGCGCTTCACTCTCGATGCGTTGCCGGGAAAGCAGATGGCCATTGACGCGGATATGAATGCCGGCCTGATTAACGAGCAGGAGGCGAGAAGACGGCGCCAGGCAATTGGACGCGAGGCAGAGTTCTACGGCGCCATGGATGGAGCGGCAAGGTTTAACCAAAGAGATTCTCTGGCGACCATCCTCATTACGGCAATCAATATCATCGCCGGCCTGCTGATTGGAACCCTGCAGCAAGGGGTGGAATTGAGCGACGCTGTTCGAACGTATACCGTTTTGACGGTTGGCGACGGACTGGTAACCATGATTCCATCGCTGCTGGTCTCGGTGGCTGGAGGCATTACGCTGACGCGCACCAACTCAGCAGCGACCTTGTCGGACGAATTGCGTGCGCAGCTTTTTGAGAAGCCGGCAACGCTCTATATCGCTGCGGGCGTGTGTGCGACTCTTTGCCTGATTCCGGGTCTGCCCAAGTTTGCTTTTTTGCTGGTCGCGGGCGTTTTGGCTCTGATGGCGCGGAGTTTAGGCCGGCAAGCGACGATGGTCGAGGCGGGAGAGGACAGCAAATCCGCAACCTCGCCTGTGATCAAACCGAGCGACGCCGCGGTAAGCGAAATGGCGTCCCTGTTGAAGCTGGAAGACCTGACGTTAGAGATCGGCTTCCAACTGATTCCGCTGGTCGATGAGAAACAGGGCGGCATGTTGTTGAACCGGGTGCGCACGCTGCGCCGTTATCTATCCCAGGAACTGGGCTTCCTGATTCCGCCGGTCCACATCTCCGACAACCTTCGCCTGCGTCCTCGAGAGTATCTCGTTTCCCTGCGTGGCATCGAGATCGGCCGCTGGCAGATGGAAGGCGGGCAACTGCTGGCAGTTTGTTCGGAGCCGGTGCGGCGTCCGATGCCGGGCAAGGAAACTCGTGAGCCGGCATTCGGCGTTCCGGCGCTGTGGATTGCTTCGGCTCTGGCGGACCAGGCCGTGGCGGCAGGTTATTCGGTTGTTGACCCGGTGACCATCATGACGACGCATCTAGGCGAATTGATTCGCCAGCATGCTCCAGATCTCCTTGGACGGGCAGAAACAAAGCGGTTGCTGGATAGTCTGAATGAGTCGCATCCTCGCTTGCTCGAAGAGCTTGTACCCAAACTGATGTCCCTTGGAGAAGTGCAGCGAGTGTTGGAGCAGCTGCTGCATGAACGTGTCTCGATTCGTGACATGGGCGCAATTTTGGAGGCGCTGGTTGAAACAGCTCCAGGGCAGAAGAGCCTGCCGAACCTCGTGGAGGCTGCCCGCCATGCGTTGGGAAGAAGGCTGATTCAGCCGCTGCTGGATGCGGAGGGACAGCTTCCGGTGCTGCTTCTTGAACCTGCCTTGGAGGACGAGATTCTCGGGTTTCTTTCCCAGGACGGAACGCAACGTCAGTTGACCGCGCAGGCCGCTCCCTCGACTCCGCTTATCCGCCGTCTCGCCGATTCTGTGAGGCAGCTTATCGGCTCAACGCCTGCAACGGCCCTTCCCGTGCTGTTAGCTCCTAGTTCGGCTCGATATCACATCAAGCGATGGATAGAGCCATGGGTACCTCGGCTGGCAGTCGTCTCTGCCACGGACGTACCAGCGGAAACTCGCCTGCGGCCCATGGGAACGGTGCGGTAGTTCTGACCATGAAAGCAAGGGAAGTAAGTGGTCGAGGGAGATCGATGTCCGGATTATCAGCTCACAGGTGCGTGAAAAGCGGCGACCTCAAGGCGGAAGAAATCTCTTTCCCTGGTGCAGCCGCAGTAAGACTTGCATTGCCCGCAACAGGCCAGGGTGCACAGGGCGAGAAGGAAGGCAAGATGGACATGGATAGTGCTTTCCCTGCCGTGTCAGGCTACCCTCCAGAGACGAGGAGCGATGGGGAGAGGTCTGCCGAAGAGGAGCGTGTCCTCATGGAACACCTTCCCATCGTGCGCTTTCTGGCGAGGAGGATCCACGAACGCCTGCCCCAGCATGTGGAGATCGACGATCTGTTTTCCGCGGGGCTGGTGGGTCTCATGGATGCATTCGCGAAGTTCGATCCGGCCAAGAAGGTGCAGTTTCGAAGTTATGCCCAGTTTCGCATTCGGGGAGCCATCCTGGACAGTTTGCGCACTCTGGACTGGAGTCCGCGCGAATTGAGACGTAAGGGCAGAGCCATCGAGGAGGCCATCCGTGCGTTGATGTCGCGTCTTGGTTATGCGCCTTCGGAGAGCGAAATTGCAGTGGAACTTGGCACCAGCCTGGAGGAGTATCAACGCACTCTGGGAGATTTGAAGGGTCTGGAAATTGGGACTTTGCATCTGGAACGCAACGAGGATTCCGGCGAAGAGGAGCTGGCTTACGTTCCAGGACGGCCGGACGAGGATCCGCTGTTCAAATGCCTGCGTGGAGAAATGCAGGAACGCCTCACCGACGCGATCCAGGAGTTGCCAGAACGGGAACGGCTGGTGATGACGCTGTATTACTACGAGGAATTGACGATGCGCGAGATCGGACTTGCGTTGGGCGTAGTTGAATCGCGAGTTTCCCAAATTCATGCCTCCGCTGTGTTGCATCTACGATCTGCTCTCGCCGACCTGGTGACGTGGAAGTTGACCGGAAAGGAACGAGGCAACGCATTGAAACGAAGGACCGAAAAGCCTTCCAGCCGATCGATTCCGGAATTCTCGCGTCCAAAGAGTCGATTCTAAGACGCAAACATTGATCCGTTTTGGGAAGCGATTTCCAGGCAGCTGAAGTGGGAATCCAGGAAATGGCTGCCGCTCGAATGTACTTCACTTCGCAAGCTGCCTAGGTAAGAGTCGGTGTATGGAAAAGACGCTCAAGCAAGACGAAATCGACGCGCTCTTTCAGGCTGCCCGAACCACAGCTCCGGATTTTGGGCCGGAAGTTCGCGCTCGAGTCGTGCCCTACAATTTTTCCTCTGCGGGACAGATCTCGACGGAGCAACTGCGCGCCATCAGCATGCTCAACGATATGTTCGCGCGAAATCTAACGCACAATCTGTCTGCCTGGTTACGAACCCGGCTTCAAGTCAATCTGGTGTCTGCCGAGCAGATCACGTTCAACGAATTCCTTTTGCGTATCCCGGACATTTCCTACGTCTCCTCGGTGCGACTCGAGCCTTTGGGAGCGCTGTCGGTGCTGCAATTGGACCTGGGGATTGCGCCCTCGGTCATCGACCTGCTCCTGGGAGGGGAGGGCCAGCCGGGCCCGTTGCGGGAGCTGACGGATATTGAGGAATCGATCATGGCGTCCGTCGTTGAGATTGTATGCCGCGATCTGACCACGGCCTGGCAGCCGGTTGGACTGAGTTTCAACTTTGAGCGCCGACAGATGCAGACGCAGACAGCGCGCATCATGCCCGTCACGGAGAAAACGCTTTGTCTTAGTTTTGAAGTGCGCATGGCAGAGTCGTCCGGTCTTCTGAATCTGGCCTTTCCGGCAGTCGTCGCAAACACCATTTTGCGACGGCTGACGGGGGAATGGGGAGGTCGCCGTCGCCACGCTATCGAAGCTCGATCGCGCATCGAACAACGCGCCAGAAACCTCACCTTCGGCACCGCCCTGCAGCTGCCGTCGGTCCGGCTTGAGGCGCGGGCGTTGCAGGATTTGTCGATTGGAAAACTGGTGCGACTGGACCTTGCCGCCAACGCAGTGTCGGAGCTTCGGGCCGGAGGCCAGCTGCTGTTTCTTGCTCATCCTGTTCGTCTTGGGGAACACCGTGGGGCAAGGGTGGAGGCGAACGTCAGCGGAGCTTCAGAAAAGTAGAAACCGCGAGGTTGTGAAGGGATCGACTCCCTTTCCATGCTCGAGAGATTGGCAGATGGATTGAGCGTCTTTTATGCGGGCCGGATATTGAAGTGGGCTTTCACGGAGAAATGACGCGGCTGGGAATGGACTAGGATCAATGGCTGAAAAAGTGAACTACCTTGAATGCTGGACCACGGTGGCAGCAGCCCTGCTTTCTCAAGCGCTCGCCGGTGAACCGACACTTATTGAGTCTTTGCCCAAACCCATGGGTTCGAATCCATTTGGCTTTTGCGCGACACTCAAGGGAGAGGAAGAGGGCCGTTTTTCGGTTCTGCTGGATGGATCGCTGGACGAGGCATCCTTGCTCGGGGAAGGCGTCGATCAGAAAGCGGCCTGGCAAGAATTGTTGCGCGAGATTGCCGATGCAGCGGCCGGTGAATTGCTTGCCAAGACCGGCAGAAAGGCCCACGTCACAACCTTCACTCCGATAGATGGAGAGAGCAAGCTTTCCCGAGCCTTTCAGCTCAAAGCTGGAACACGGAGCTGGGCAATCCAGGTGAACAGCACCGTTGCTGCGCCTAAGTTACCCGCTGCTGCGGAAAGGGCTGAAAACGACAAAACGACTTCCACGAGAAACGGCCCGGATCAGGTTGAAAAGAGTGGAGCCGGGAAGACGGTTTCGGAAAAGACAGGGTCGGGTGCCTTGAAAGACGGGGAGACTGCCAAACCTGCGTCGAGGAAAGCGGAAAGTACTCTTCAAGACGCCGGTCCGGCAGGCAGCGCTCCAGGCGGGAAGGGAGCGACTTCCGGTTTCGAACTTCTCTTCGACGTGGAACTGGAAGCTTCGCTGCGTTTCGGTGCGCGTGAGATGCCTCTTGGAGAAATTCTGGGTCTGGGGCCTGGCGACGTAGTGCAGCTGGATCGTCACATCACCGACCCGGTGGAATTGATCGTGGGGGACAAGATTGTAGCTCGCGGCGAGGTTGTTCTGGTGGAAGGAAACTTTGCTCTTCGAGTCACGGAAGTGGCGGCACCGCAGAATCGACTGGAAAGCATCCGCTGCCTTTTTTGAGGTGTTTGAAAACGACGGGTGGCACCGATTGGTCGCGTTGCATGCTCGATGTATCAGGCGTACAGGGAGAGGCGGGCGGGATGGAAGATGGCAAGGAATCGAGATTGAGTTCGATGCAAGAGATTACTCCGAGAACTGCTTTCAGACCGAAAGACAGAGAAGGATTGTCTCGTGGGACGATTTTTTCTACCTGCTCGAATGTGAATTGCGAAAGCGGCCTGCTTCATTTCTGGCGCAGCCGGTCGGCGCCCGTCTTTGAGGGCGGCTGGATGTGTTCGCCGGCTTGTACTCTCGCCCGGCTCGAAGCAGCGTTGCGTCGAGAGATGGAAGGACGCCGCGAAGAGCCTGGCGCACATCGCCATCGGGTACCGTTGGGATTGGTGATGCTGGAAAAGGGGTGGATTAACGCCGAACAGCTGCGAAAGGCTCTCGATGCGCAGAAGGCTTCGGGACAGGGTCGGCTTGGGAACTGGCTGGTTCGTCAGCATGACATTCCAGAGCAACTGGTGACGCGCGCCTTGAGCCTGCAATGGAATTGTCCGGTCTTGCCGCTAGACTGTCACGATCCGGATGGTGTGGCTCCTCTGCTTCCACGATTATTTGTGGATGCGTTTGGGGCTCTTCCTTTACGCGTTGCGGCGGGCAAAATCCTCTATCTGGGCTTTGAAGAGCAGCTCGACCCCATGCTCGCTCTATCCCTGGAACGGATGCATGGGCTTCGCGTGGAAGCGGGTGTAGTGCGCGGATCCTTGTTTCGAGCCGCTCACGAACGTATGCTCACGGCTGCTTACCCGGGCGTGGACCTGGTTGACGCAGCGTCCGGGCAGCTTCTGGCGGTTGCCATGAGCCGCGCGATTGAAAAGGCCCGACCGGTTGAATCGAGGCTTGTTCGCGTGCATGACTGCTTGTGGCTGCGATTGTGGCGCGCTCCGCAGAAGACACCTATACCTGAATGTGGCAGGGTCCATGATGTGATCTGCTCTTTGCGCACCAACTTGACTTTGGCGGTCGAACCGAGCACGTCGTGAGTGGAGGTAGAGAAACAGACTTCTCTTCATGGCTTGTCGAGAACCGTATTGGACAGGCTGCCGGCCAGCAAGAATCTCCAGACTTGCGCTCAAGCTTGAGCGCAAACGGTCGATAACCGCAACATCTGAGGAAGGAAAGCATGAACGAGATTCGAATTTTGATCGTGGATGATTCATCGGTGATGCGAAAGATCGTGGAGCGCGCTTTACGCCAAGCGGGGCTGGATCCCTTGGTTGTTTTGGAAGCGGGCAGCGGAACCGACGGACTCGAAATCTTGAAAAGTCAGGAAGTTCATTTGATTCTCTCCGATATCAACATGCCGTCGATGGATGGACTTGAATTCTTGCGTCAGATCAGGAAGCAAGATCTGGCTGCAGGGGTGCCGGTTGTCATGATCACGACCGAATCGAGCGAAGAGCACGTGAAGCAGGCGATCTTGTGCGGAGCCCAGGGATACATTCGCAAGCCATTCACGGCGGAGCAGGTCAAGGAACGCGTGTTGCCGCTGCTGGCAGCGACGCAGGGCGCCTGAAAGCGGTTGGAGGTCGATCGATGGTCCTGAACGGAATACGAGCGGGGACAGGATACTGGCGAACCGCGGGCATGGAGAAGGGGAGAGCGAAGATGCAATCGTTACGA
>CAILBQ010000625.1 GCA_903832475.1 uncultured Acidobacteriota bacterium
CAGTCCAAGTCTTCCACAGTGTACGCGCCGCCGGGCGTGTATGCCGCTTCTGGCACTACGGAGATCAATGTAAGCGACAGGATCAATCATCTTGAGTTTTATCAATCCAAATTCACGTCGGGATCGCCACAAATCGTATTAGAGATCAACGGCAATTCCGAGACACCGCTGATCATCGACGGCTGTCCATACGAGGCCTGTCAGATTCATCACAATGGCAAGCGCACGATTGTTATCCGGGACGCGACAATTTACAGTTACACGGCACAGGAGGGCGCGGGGGATGTTTTCATTGAAGATAGCGTCCTCAACGAAGGGGCCAACGGCACGCTGCCACTGAACTTTCGCGCGTCCCAGCATGTCTGGGCGAGACAGCTGAATCTAGAGCAGAAGGCTGCGGCCAAACTCACCTGCACGGGCTGCACGTTATGGGTGCTGGGATACAAGACTGAGCAGTCCAGTGCATCAATCGCACTGAGTCGTGGTGCGCAGGCTGAAATTTTTGGGTTCTTCTTTTATCAGAACGCTCCGCCTTCTGGATCGGACAGCGCCAGCATATACCTTACAGATTCAAGCCTCTTTGCTACCGGCTGGACGAAAGTTGATGTTGCCGGACGAGGGCAGCCGAACTGGATTGTCGAGTCACAAAGCGGCCATTCCATGACGCTGCCCAGCCACGACGTCAACTCATCGCAGCAACTGAATGCGTTCTTTTCTTACGGTAGTGGCCATGTCGCGGGTTCACCGAAATGAGAGCGTTCTTTTGGTGGGATCGAAGACGATACAACCCGAGATGCGGCCGAGGTAGAGAGCGCATGAGGAGAAGCATATTCGGATGAACGTTTTGCTTTCCGCATATGCATGTGTGCCCAACGCCGGATCAGAGCCTGGGAATGGATGGAATTGGGCGACTCATCTCGCGCAGCGCGGGATGCAAGTCACGGTACTGACGCGTTCGGACAACCGAACCCAGATTGAAAGCTACGTTGCTTCGCACGCCCAGACAAACTTCAGTTTCGCGTATGTAAACGTGCCGGGCTCTCTTGGCCGTCCTACCACGGGATTGCATTACGCCTTGTGGCATTGGCTCGCGGTCGATGTTGCAAGAAAACTTCACCTGGCAGCCAGGTTTGACATCGTCCATCACGTTACGTACACAAGCATTCACGTGCCCACGCAGTTGTGGCGGCTGGGAATTCCTACTGTCTTCGGACCTGTCGGTGGTGGTCAGACAACTCCGCCCGCGATGCTGACGTACTTCGGATCCTCGGCACGCAAAGAGAAATTTCGTACCTTGATTACACGTGCATTGGCCCATTCGCCTTTACATCGGCGATGGATGCAGAAGATGACCGTTGTTTTCGCAGCCAATACAGACACGCTCCTGTTGATCCGGAGACTGGGGCGACCAGACGTCCAGCTTCAATTCGATAACGGAATCGCGGACGACTATCTGCTTGAGGCGCCGCGAAAATTCGCCGCGAAGTCTGGACCTACAAGATTGCTCTGGGTAGGACGTATGCTTCCGCGTAAGGCGCTTCCCATGGCGCTCGATGCGCTAGCGCGGACCCGGCACGATACGACTCTGACCATCGTCGGAAACGGTCTTGACGCAGAGGTTGTTCACGGCATGATTGCGGAACGTGGACTCAATGATAGGGTCATCTGGGCCGGCAGGCGTCTCACGATGGAGGAAGTGCGTGCTGCCTATATGGACCATGATGCATTGCTATTCACCAGTGTTCGCGAGACGTCAGGCGTGCAGTTGCTGGAGGCTATGGCTTCAGGACTCCCAATTATCTGCCTGGATTTGCATGGCGCGCACGACTTTGTTCCTGACAGCGCTGGGTTTAAGATTGCCGTGACAACTCCAGAATCAGTCATTAAGAATCTTGCGGAAGCCATCGATCAATTTTCTGAATTGGGCAGCAATGAGAAAGATGTCATGGCGTTGGCGAGTTGGCATTTTGCCAGAGATAATACGTGGCAGATGCGAGCTCAGGCGGCACAAAGCCTCTACGAACAAATACTGATAAAACAGCCGTAACGTCGGCATGCGCACCAACCTCTCACTCAGAGAGTTTTATGTAAGGGCGTTGAATCAACGGATCGCAAGACGCTCCGGCCCCCCTTCAAGATCCTGAACCTTCCAGAAGGAAACTGGCTTGTCACGTAGAAGCGCTGCTTTAACTTTCCCAACGTTGGCAATTCGAATCGGCCTCTTTGCCTTACGCCATGAAACAAAAGCGACTCATCTGTACTTGTCGCATATACAAAAGCGTCACCAGCGCGGGCGAAGCGCGATGATTGCGCCGACTGGGCCCGTGGTCAGCTTGACGACATACGGAGAACGACTAAAGTCAGTCCACCTTGTTTTGGAATCCATCGCCGCAGGGGCGCTACTTCCATCCCGTCTTATCTTGTGGGTCGATACACCAGAAGCTTTTGAAAACCCACCGGATGCTTTGAAAAAACAAATCGATCGGGGCCTCGAAATTCGTCTCAGCGACAACTTTGGGCCGCATACCAAGTACTTCCCTTACCTGCTCTCCGAAAATTCGCTCAACCTTCCTTTGGTTACCGCGGATGACGATCTGTTGTACAGCCGATGGTGGCTAGAGGGGCTAGTCCAATCGCAACAAGAGAATCCCGCTGACTTGATTTGCTACCGGGCTCATAGAATG
>CAILBQ010000626.1 GCA_903832475.1 uncultured Acidobacteriota bacterium
CGTGGCCAACTTCCCCATCGAGAGCCTGGATCGTATGGCCATCCACATCTTTGGTGCTACGCAGGTGCGGATCGTCATCATCGCCCTTTCGGATAGTTTCTCCGCGACCGCCTGCCATCCCCAGAGGAAGCTCTACCATTTGCGGATAGGCAACGTTACCCCACAGAGAAGAACCGCCCCAATACGATGGAAATCCGTAATACGGGTAGTAGGCCAGTTCGAATTGGCGAGACACAGGCCGGTCGTTTTCGATGGCCGGACTGTTCTCGATCTGGGCCTTAGGGAGTTCGACCCGGATAAGCTTCTCAGTGGTAAGAATTCCACCGAGTGCGTAGGGCGAGATCAGAACGCTTCGGTCCATCATCCAACCCCTTGTGTTCGCAATCAGATAACGAATCGTCCAGTTCCTGTCGTCAAAGTAAAATTCCCTGACGGTTCCGAGATCTCCATCCTTGCCTTCCAACGTGAAGCCATTCAGATCCTTCGCCAATCTCAACATAGGTATTGCTCTTTCTCTTTAGGGTTCTAAGTCTCGCAAAGCATTTGAGATTTCCCGTCTTTTGCAAAGTGAAGTCGGAACTCGACTAACCATAGGAGTAAGCTCAGACAAAGTCTGATCATTCGAGACCTACCGGTACCTGGTATTAGAATGCCACTGGAAATCTGGCCTTCGCGTCAAAGCGAAACGAGAACACAAGGGTCAATGTAGCTCAGATTCTTGAACATCCATCTCG
Source organism: uncultured Acidobacteriota bacterium (assembly GCA_903832475.1). Classification (GTDB taxonomy): domain Bacteria; phylum Acidobacteriota; class Terriglobia; order Terriglobales; family Acidobacteriaceae; genus Acidicapsa. The sequence continues at coordinate 735 of CAILBQ010000626.1, forward strand.
AAATAATCGATCTAGAGGTGCCTAAGATGCTTGCTGCCAGCCCGCTACCAACGGCGGACGCGACCTACGTCTACGTGGACAAAGTTCGATGCTTCGTAGTAGCCAACTCCGCCAAGGTGAAGCTTAAGAGCAGCGCTACGGAGTAGCGCGGTCGAAGTGCTCGGTAAGCGGATGTCAATGGCTTCTGCCTGCATGTGGAGGCTCTGCTCAGCGACTCCTGTGTGGGAATTTCGGGTGCGTAAAAACTCATTCGTTTTCGGAGTGCGATAACCGCAGATCACGTTAATTTCGCCGTTCGCATCATGGACGGACGCCAGTAGCTCATGCAAAAGATCAAAAACTCGTGGATCGTAGCGGTGTACTTCACCGGTGCGCCAGTCGCGGAGATAATAATCCAGCTTTTCAAGAGCATCCGGCAGATATGCGTCGCCGCGACGATACACAATGTCAATATGCTCGTTAGTATGCGTATGGAAGAACCGCAAGTGGTAATCACGCGTTGCTTCTGAATTGGCGATGGATTCTGATGAAGACGTTGATGTAAAACACGTCGCGAGCATAATCACGAATAAGAATGTTTTCATGGCAATATCCTTCCGGCGTACCGCTGCTATCGGCAGGAATTCAGGGGGGCCTGAAGCTATTGTATCGGGAATTCCACTTTGTCACAGATTTGTGCCGGTGTCACGCAGGCTCTGAAGTCTGCTGGACGAGAAAGCGGATAGATGTCTCAATCGAAATTTTCTTTCAAATTCGTCCTTTCCCAAAGTTTCTGGATGCTGTTAATCGTGACGAGTTGCAATGTCGGGCACCTCCCGGTTCCCAAGCCAAAAAGCCGTTTGGCGGCCGGGGTAGCGCAACAGCTAACTTCGGCAGACCGAAATCAGTTGCAGAAAATTATCGATACCGGCGTTGACGCGGATCTGCGATGGCCTGATTTCACTCCAAACAAGACAGATGTTGCATCCTTTTATGAAGGGCCTGCACTGCGTTTGGCATGGGTGAACAACAATCAGCCGACTCCGCAAGCAATCGCGTATATCACGATGTTCCGGCAAGCCGCGGAGAAAGGCCTCGACCCTGAAGACTACGACGCATCTCGGTGGGACGCCCGCCTGAGCGCTGTCAAGGGAACTACTGCAGGAAGCGACCAAGTCAGATTTGACGTGGCCATGACGGTCTCCCTGATGCGCTACGCGAGAGCACTGAATGTCGGACGGCTCAATCCCAATGATCCTGCCCCCGGTATCAACCTCGCCGGAGCAATCGTCCCGCTTGCTACATTCCTGCACGAAAAACTCGAAAGCGCCGCTGATCCAGCAGCTGCGATCAAGACCCTTGAGCCTCCGTGGCCTGGTTACTGGAGGATGTTGGATGGGCTGCACAGAGTTACCACGATGATGGGGCAAGATAGCGGAGAACTGCTGCCACTGCCGAAAAGGCCAGTTATTTCTGGGCAGACCTATTCCAGCATTTCACGCCTCGCCGCGCTCTTGACATTGATAGGTGATCTGCCCTCAGGCACAAGCGTCGATCTCAAATCCAACATCTACTCTGGCCCGCTGGTCGATGCCGTCAAGCGATATCAGCTGCGTCATGGACTCAATCAGGATGGAAAACTTACAACTGAGGTTATCAACGACTTAAACGTTCCTCTCAGCCATCGCGCGTTACAGGCAGGGTTGGCGCTGGAACGATGGCGATGGGTCCCGCACGCCTTTGCAGAACCGCCAGTGATCGTTAACGTGCCTGAATTCAAGGTGCGGGCGTACGACGCCAGTGGACACGCAACGCTCTTCAAGTCTGTCATCGTCGGCAAAGCATACGGCCACAAAACGCCCCTATTTGAGAACACGATCAAGTACGTTGTCTTCCGTCCTTATTGGGAAGTTCCGCCTTCCATCCAGCGATCGGAAATCATCCCTCATATGCGACGCGATGCCAAGGACATATCGAGAATGAGACTGGAGATTGTGGCGCCCGATGGGAATGCAGTAGCGAATGGATCTGCAACTCCCGCCGTTCTGGCCGGATTGCGCTCAGGCCGTTACCACGTCCGGCAGAGGCCAGGACCTGAGAACTCTCTGGGACTCGTGAAAATAATCTTTCCAAATCCCGACAACATATATCTGCACGGCACAGACGCTCCAAACCTATTTTCGTTGTCTCGCCGCGACTTAAGCCATGGTTGTATCCGCGTCGAAGATCCTGCCGACCTGGTCACGTGGGTTCTCCGCAACAACGAAGGCTGGGACCTCCAGCGAGTCAAGGCAGCCATGGATGGAAACACAGACAATGTCACAGTTCATTTGGCAAAGCCGATCCCAGTCCTGATCCTCTACAGCACGGTAGCCACCGATGAGGATGGGCACACGTACTTCCTGAACGACATATACGGATTCGACTCTGATTTGCAAGCGGCTCTGGGGAAAGGATATCCGTACAAGACATCAACGCAAACGGAGGCCGCAAACTCCCGATCGGAAGTTGATCGTTAGCAGATTATCCCCGGAATGAACTGTGGCTAGCTTTCCGAAGCCGTTGCCGTGTAATTGTTTCTTGTAGTTGGGGTCATCCGGTATCTATGTCATCCGGGTATCTATAAGGTATTGATTTATTGGCTCCTTAGGTAGGACTCGAACCTACAACCCTTCGGTTAACAGCCGAAGGGTGAAATGTGGAGCACATGTGTTTTCAACGGATTATACAGGAGCCAAGAGGAGAAATCGATGTCCTTTCGGCGCACAATTGGACCAAATTCTGGACCACGTTTTATAACCAGCCCGGTTCTCGCTGCCTGATCGTGGAGGAACCGCAAGCAAGGTGAAGGATTCCATTCGCGGGCGCTGAAGACGAAAGGAATGCAGCAATAGAATTGGACAGAGGCTTCGAGGTATGACCGACGAATTGACACAGGCGTCTCCCATCCAAGCTGGTATCAAGCCTTTGCTTGATAGTCTTCGTGAACTCATTCAGCAGGCGCGCCAGAAGGTGCTGCAAGCCGCAGACGTGGCTCAGGTGCAGACCTGCTGGGAGATCGGCCATCATATCGTTGAATATGAACCGGGCGGTGCCAGCCGGGCAGATTACGGTAAGCGACTACTGCCCAGTTTGGCCGAAACGCTGACAGTAGAATTCGGTAGAGGATTTGACATTACCAACCTCAGGCATATGCGCGGATTTTTCCTGGCATTTCCAATTCGCGACGCATTGCGTCGCGAATTGAGTTGGACCACTACCGTACCCGGCCTCGGTCCCATTCTTGTTGCCGGTCCGCTGGTTGCATGGATCATAGGAGCTCTCGAAGGTGCGGTCGTTGTTGGCGGAGTAAGCGCAGTAGGCGCGGGCCTGGCAAGCATCGGCATTCCCAAAAACAGCATTCTGAAATACGACTTGGCCCTAAAGACAGACAAGTATCTTCTGCTCGTTCACGGTCCGGCGGATGAGGTTCTGAAAGCCAAGAAGATCATCGCCGCAACCAAGCCCGGTTCTCATGAGACTCACGAACAGCCGGTAATGGCCTAGGCACTTCGGAACTGTTGCATCGGGCTGGTTAGAAGCGGTCCGTTGCAGCAGGCGAAGTCATAAGGTCATGTTCCATCCACCACAGGTGTTTCTGCAAGGGAGGAACTCGAGGGATGCATGGAACACCGCGTGCGGCTAGTAGTTGCACGATTATTCTGAGAGCTGAGTCCAGGGCGCCAAGCACGGCAGCACTCATGGGTTCACCAAAGTTTGAAGAAGCTGGCACCACGCCGATGATGAGGAGTTCAGCCGGTGCGCAGGCGATCAATCGCAGGTGAGCCAAGGACTCCCACAGACCGGGATCGTGACCCGTCAGGCGTGATGAGACGCGTACATGCTCGTCCGTTGTCGGTGCAAAATCAGACTCCCCGTAAGTTGACACAGAGCCTGCGGGCTCATCGGATTTGACAGCGTCGATCAGCAGCACCAGATCTTTTCCGTGCAGGTAGGGACTGAGGTCCAATCCGGGGGTACCTAGATCTGTGACCTCAACACCAAGCCCGCAATCGTATCCGCATCGAAAGGTTTCCACGACCAGCGGTCCAATTCCATCGTCGCCTAGCAGGACGTTACCCATACCCAGCACGGCGACTCGTAAACTCGGCTTCGTCTCATCGCTCAAAGCACTTTCTCTCGGGTCGTTGACTTCGCTCGCGCATCCAGCGCGTGGCACGAGCAGGCCATGCAGGGGTCAAAGGAGTGCACCGTGCGAAGCACTTCCAAAGGCTTTTCTGTGTCAGCGACGGGGTTTCCCAGCAGCGCTGTCTCGTATGGACCCGGTACGCCGCTCTCATCGCGAGGGCTAGCATTCCATGTGGTCGGCACAACGGCTTGATAGTTGGTGAATTTTCCTTTTTCGATCACGACCCAGTGCGAGAGAGATCCGCGAGGCGCTTCATGCATGCCCATTCCCATGATTTCGCCCGTGGGGAATTGAGGAGTGTTGCAAGTCGTATGGTCGCCGTCCAGGATATTCGTTGTAAGCTTTTGCAAGTGTTCAAGCGCCAGGTCAGAGAGCATGGCGGAACGTATCGCCCGTGCCAGAAAACGGCCCATAGACGACTGCATATCATCCGTTGTCACGTGTTGTCCGTGAACGGCTGAGATACGGTTGAAAGCAACATCCGTCCACTTGCGGGTGAGCGGATGCCCCGATGCGTATCCGACGAGAACATTCGCCAACGGCCCTACCTGCATGGGTTTCCCATGGTAGCGAGGAGCCTTCACCCAGGTGTACTTTGCTGCCTCGTTGAAATCCGTATAGTCGGGCGTGCTTTGTCCTTTGAAAGGAGCCAGTACCCCCTCCTGATACCAGGCTCGCGTAGAATCTTCGGTTACCGCCTCACGGAACGAACTGTCGCGCCAATCCCTGATCTGCTTCAACGAATCAAGATTGCCGTCCATCAAGACGCCGCCAGGAAGATCAAACTGCGAAGCGGCTGCATCCAGCGGCAGATCCGGGACTGCGAGATAATTTGCCACTCCACGACCATAGCGAAACCATTCAGGATAGTAAGCTGCGAGCAGACTGGCATCGGCAAGATACACCTGCTGCACAAAGGGAATGAGATCTTCAAGCAGCGCTTTCAACGTTCCCAGGCGATCCATGTTCAGGGTAGCCAGGCTGTCAAGATTGATCGCGTTCATCACTCCCCCAACGGCGAGGTTTTGGATGTGCGGAGTCTTGCCTCCAAGGATAGCGACTACCTGGCAGGACTTTCGTTGAAACTCCAAGGCTTGCATATAGTGGCTGAATAAGATGAGGTTCAATTCCGGACTAAGCTTCATTGCCGGGTGGCCCCAGTACCCATGCGAAAAGATCCCTAGCTGACCGCTGCCCAGGATGGCTTTCACCTTGTCCTGAACTGCTTCCAGTTCGCGACGCGAGTTACCTTGCCATGTGCTTGAGCTTTCCGCAATCAACGCAGCGCGTGCCGGGTCGGCATTTGGAATCGTTGTAATGTCGACCCAATCAAGAGCGGACAGGTGATAGAAATGCACGATGTGATCATGGAGTGCATGGCAAATCAAAATCAGGTTGCGAATGTATTGCGCGTTCACGGGAATCTCGAGGGACAGAGCATCCTCAACAGCACGCACTGAGGCTATGGCATGGACTGTGGTGCACACTCCACAAAACCGCTGCGCGAAAATCCAGCCCTCACGCGCATCTCGGCCGCGCAAGATCGCCTCAAGCCCACGCCACATGGTACAGCTCGCCCAGGCTTTCTGAACGGTCCCTCCGTCGACCTCGACAGCGATGCGCAGATGCCCTTCGATGCGGGTGACGGGGTCGATCATAATGCGCGCCATTTAGAGTTCTCCTGTAATGATGCTCGTTAGTCCGCGGACGCGCTGGTGCCATGTTTCGAAGCTTTCCGAAACAGCGCGATACGACGGAAGGTGTGGTCCCAACTGCTGGAGTCTCCAGGCAGCACGGCAAAGAAGTTGACCGCGACCACGAATGCAACAATTCCCAACGCGATGTAGCCGATTGCCATAATCAGTTCTGGCAGCGAAGGGAAATAGCTGGTGCTTCGAGCAGGCATGAATGTGATGGAGGTAGGAACGAAGCGGTACAACATACCTCCTAAACATGCGAGTGCAGCCAGGTTCAGCAACCCGCGCGGCGTTTCACGCATTACCCTCATGCGAAAGGCAATTGCCGGGATCATAATCAGCGCGCTCTCAAGCAGAAACAGGAAGCTCATCCTGTCGAAAGCAAAGGCCGCTTTCAACTGATGTCTCCACAACAAATCCGCAAAGCGGACAACCAGAAATCCGCAACACACCCAGGCCAGCAGCGTGGCTAATTCGTTGAGCACCCCGACGTCCAGCGGGCGACGATAGCGAAGGCAGACAATCAGCAACAAAACGATCATGAATGAAAGCCCACAGAGTCCGGCCGCAATCAGATAGAGGAGCGGCATGACCGGCGATTGCCAGAGCGGGTTGATCTTTGTTCCAGCCAGTAGAAGAAGACCGCCAAGCGAAGACTGATGCATGAGCGGGATGACGTAGGCGCCAACGATGAAGAAGGGATAGATCTTTCGAATCACTGGAGCTATCGTCCGCAGGATCGTGCGTGCCTGTTCGTTTCCCGTGTAGTAAACGCGTTCCAGCACGAGCGGAAGAATTTCGAAGGAGAGGAAGACAGCCGCGTAAAGCGGCATGCAGATGGAAATTTCGAGCATGGCCGACTCGCTGTTCCATCGCCACGGCAGCAGCGCGCTATAGAAGTTCCAGGGACGGCCTACATCAAAGCCCAGGGCGAGCAGACCCGTCGAATAAAAAAGAAAGCCCGACACCAGCGCAGTGCGCATCACGACGTGCAGTCTCTGGCGATTGAACACCCATGCAGCCAATCCCAGCGCCAGCGGTCCAGAGCCGAGCGCGGTCAGCGTCATGACATTGAATGTCTTCCAGATTCCCCATGCGTACGCGTCGTTCATCCCCGAGAAGGGTCCCAGTGGCGAGAAGAAGCGGACTGCCGCCAGCGCCAGCGCGAGTGCTGCCAACGCCGCAAGCAAGAGGAGCGAACGCGTGAAGACCGGCCCGCGCGACACGGGGACGCCGAGTTGCCAGTGATTGATCAGAGTGGTTCCGTTTGAATCTCTTGTGCTCATAACTGGTCAGGAAATCCGGTCTCTTCCTCATGCTTGATTCGTTCGGTTTCGTGGCGATCCCAATTCTTCTTGATGGCAAACCCTAGCACCCCGGCCATGAGGAGGGGACCAGCCAGCCACTTATAGATCACCGACGTGACCTTGGTTGCATAGTGGCCAAGCGAAACGGAACTGAGCTTCGGAAGCCCAATTTTTTCGAAGGCAACCGCTGAGAGATACAAGACCTGTGTACCCCCAGCTTCATGCTCGCCGTATGCCCGGTTTTCGAAGTACTTATCGGGAGCTGCTGCAATACGATCTTTGGCTTGCGAGAGGAGGTCGACGCGCTTCCCGAAGATCACCGCCCCCGTCGGACAAGCAGCCGTGCAAGCAGGCTGGAGGTCTTTCTTTAAACGCTGGTCATAACAGAACTCACACTTCACTATTTTTGGATTCCAACTATCCCACTGGAACTTCGGCACTTCAAACGGGCAGGCAACTTCGCAGTAGCGGCAGCCAATGCACAGGGAACTGTTCCAGGTCACGGCACCCCAGTCCGCCTTCTTCAGCGAGCCGAAGGGACAGCCCGAAACGCAAGCCGGATCGAGACAATGCATGCACTGCCTCTTGACATAGGCGAAGCCGTTGCCCTGTGGCTCCTGGTAGAGCTGGATGATGTTCTTGGTCTGCGCATTGAGGTCGGTTGGCATATCCCAGATGCCTCCCGAGAGCAGTGTGTCTGGGGCCAGGCCATTGGCCTCATTGCACGCGGGCATGCAGGCCTTGCATCCCGTACAGATGGTGCTGTCAAAGAGCATCGCGACCACGTTGTGGGGCGCGACAGGATGCGCAGGATGTTCTTCCGTCGCGGCCGTCATGGGCTCAGGCACGGCCAAAGCCGTAAGTGCACTGCCTAGCCCCATCATGCTTCTGAGCGCCTGTCGACGATTTATCAGCGTGCTCATGCGGATGCCTTCGGATTTGAATCAGTGGACGCTGGGCCAGTAGGCGCTCCTGGCGGCCTGTCATCGTTGTCCACCGTAGAAAACTTGCGAGATGCTACGTAGCCGGCACCGGCCAGCGCTCCCACAGCAAGCCCGGCGAGCCCCGTTGCGAGAGGGCTGATAACGCCATGTGTCGTCCCAATTGCGGCATAGCTCGTCGGAGGAGCTGCGATCGTATGCAGTTGCACCACCTGAAACATCGGCACGCGGAAAGCAATCGACTTCTCTGTACACCCGATGCAGGGGGCGCCAATACCGATGGGCCAAAGGTCGGGAATCTCATTAAAGTGGCGAGTAGAACATCCGGCGTGTGTATCCGGGCCCTTGCATCCCATCTCGTACAAGCACCACCCTTCACGATGGCCTTCATCTCCAAATTGCTTTACGAAATTCCCGGCATCAAAATGCGCTCGCCTGGGGCAGTGCTCGTGAATATCCCGATCGAATGCGAACTTAGGCCGCTTGAGTTCATCCAACTCTGGCAACGTGCCGTTCGCGGCAAATTGCAACACCACCCCCAGCAGCGTATACGGATTGGGAGGGCAGCCCGGGATGTTAACGATAGCCTTGTGCGACAGCAAATCCGCCACGCCAACAGCCCCTGTCGGATCAGGATCGGCAGATGGAATTCCGCCCCAGGAAGCACATGAACCAATCGCAATGATAGCGGCCGCTTTCGCGCCAACCTCGTGGAGCACCTCGATCGCAGGCCTTCCTGCCGTTTTCATGTAAATGCCCTGGTCGCGCGTTGGGACAGACCCCTCCACTACAAGGACGAACTTGCCCGCATATCTGAGAACCGCTTCCTCCAGGACCTGCCGCGCCTGGTGGCCTGAACCTGCCATCAGCGTCTCGTGATACTCAAGCGAGATGATGTTGAGGATCAGATCGCCAAAGTCAGGTTGAGAGGTTTGGAGGAGCGATTCTGTGCAACCCGTACAGTCCTGAAAGTGCAGCCAGATGACGGGCGGGCGAATAACTTTCCCCAGGCCCCGTGCCACTTCTTCAGGAGTCTTCTTATCCGTGATAGCCAAGGCGTACGGAGCGGCAATCATCAACGTTGCACAAAATTGAACGAACGCGCGCCGGCTGATTCCAAATTTCGCCAGCCGAGTGTCTATGTTTTCTCCGACCGCAACAGGAGATGGGAAAATTTCCAGCATGGGCTCACCGCGACCTGTGGTGGGGAAGGCGGGGTCAACGCCGCACGGACTCGCTTAGCCGTTCGTTCCATCAGGCAAAGCACAGCGACTTACACCAAGCGCAGCAAC
>CAILBQ010000627.1 GCA_903832475.1 uncultured Acidobacteriota bacterium
TCCCGCGCCATGTCGAACTGCATGGTCACCGAAGCCGCGCCCAGCGAGCTTGACGAGGTCATCTGTGTAACACCCGCAATGCGCCCGAACTGCCGCTCCAGCGGCGCCGCCACATTCGAAGCCATCGTCTCCGGACTACCCCCGGGCAGCCCCGCATTCACCGAGATCGTCGGCAGATCCACCTCCGGCAGCGAAGCCACCGGCAGCAGCGAATACGCCACCGCCCCCGCCATCAGCAGCGCCAGGCTGAGCAGCGAAGTCGCCACCGGTCGTCGAATAAATGGAGCCGATAAATGCATAAGTCCTAAGTACAATCGCTAACTTGCTAGCCTGCTGACTCGCTGTCTTTCTAGCTTCGCTGCATTTTTAACTCCGCTAGCTCTGCTTTCTCCGCTCGCCCCGCTGCCCCTCGTCTTCGGTTCGTCAGCCGGTCAAAGAAGAGATAAATCACCGGCGTCGTGTACAAGGTCAGCAACTGCGAAACCAGCAGCCCGCCCACAATCGTGATGCCCAGCGGCTTTCGCAGCTCCGACCCCACGCCCGTTCCCAGCGCCAGCGGCAACCCGCCCAGCAGCGCCGCCATGGTGGTCATCATGATTGGACGAAACCTCAGCAAACAAGCCTGAAAAATCGCCTCGCGCGGCGTCATGCCCTGCGTCCGTTCAGCATCCAGCGCAAAGTCGATCATCATGATCGCGTTCTTCTTCACAATGCCGATCAGTAGAATGATGCCAATCAAGGCGATCACTCCAAAAGCCGTCTTGGTAATGATCAGAGCGAGAATCGCCCCCACTCCCGCCGAAGGCAGCGTAGAAATAATCGTGATGGGATGCACATAGCTCTCGTACAACACCCCCAGCACGATATACACCGTGATCAGCGCGGCCAGGATCAACAACGGCTCGTTAGCCAGCGAGGCCTGAAACGCCGCCGCCGTCCCTTGAAACGTTCCTTGAATGCTCGCCGGCAAATGAATCTGCCTCTCTACTTTCTGCGTGGCCTGCACCGCATCGCCCAGCGCCTTGCCCGGTGCAACATTGAAGCTGATCACCGTCGCTGGAAACTGCCCCTGGTGCCCAATCGCCAACTGCACCCGCGTCTGCTCCCAGTGCGCCAGGTTGCTCAAAGGCACCTGCGTTCCATTGGCCGACTTCACATACAAATTCGCCAGCACCCGCGGATCGGTCTGGAACCGGTCCCCTACTTCCATCACCACGTGATACTGGTTCAACTGCGTAAAGATGGTCGACACCTGCCGCTGGCCAAACGCGTCATAAAGCGTGTTGTCGATGTCCGCGACAGCGATGCCCAGCCGCGCCGCCGTATCACGATCGATGACCAGCTCCGAGCCCAATCCTTGATCCTGCAAGTCGCTCGCTACATCGCGCAACTCCGGCTGCTTCGATAACTCCGCCACCATCTTCCGCGTGTACGTCGCTAACTCCGCCTGGTTCGGATCCTCCAGCGAATATTGAAACTGCGTCCGGCTCACCCGGTCCGCAACCGTCAGATCCTGCAGCGGCTGCAGGAACAACTGAATCCCTTCCAGATTCGCGACCTTCGGCTGCAGCCGTGCAATCACCTCTGCTGCCGATATCCTGCGCTCCTCCAGCGGTTTCAGATTGATCTGAATGCGCCCGCTGTTCAACGTCGTATTCGTCCCATCCACACCGATAAACGAAGAAATGCTTTCAACCGCAGGATCCTTCAGCAGGATCTCCACCACCTTCTGCTGCCGTTCCGCCATGCTGGTGAACGACACCGTCTGCGACGCTTCCGAAATGCCCAGAATCACGCCTGTATCCTGCACCGGGAAGAATCCCTTGGGCACAATCACAAATAAAACAACCGTCGCGACCAACGTTCCAATCGTCACCACCATCGTCGCGAATTGATGCCGCAAAATCACTTCCAGCGTGCGCCCGTAAAACGCAATTACCGACTCGAACCCGCGCTCTGAAACCCGGTAGAACCATCCTTGCTCCGCCGCCGGCCTGTGCTTCAATATTCGCGCGCACATCATCGGCGTCAGCGTCAGCGACACCACGGCCGAGACCAGGATCGTCACCGCCAGCGTCACCGCAAATTCGCGGAACAGCCGCCCCACCACGTCGCCCATGAACAGCAGTGGAATCAGCACTGCAATCAGCGACACCGTCAGCGAAACAATCGTGAACCCGATCTGCGCCGAGCCCTTCAACGCCGCGTGCAGCGGGTCTTCGCCCTCTTCGATGTAGCGCGAAATGTTCTCGATCATCACGATCGCATCGTCGACCACAAAGCCCGTCGAGATGGTCAGCGCCATCAGCGTCAAATTGTTCAGACTGTAGCCCAGCAGATACATCACGCCAAACGTGCCCACCAGCGAAAGCGGCACCGCGACCGAAGGAATGATCGTCGCCGCCAGGTTTCTCAGAAAGAGAAATATGACCATGACCACCAGCCCGATGGTCAGCATCAGCGAGAACTGCACATCCTTCACCGACGCGCGAATCACCGCCGTCCGATCCGTCAGCACCCGCACCTCAACCGAAGCCGGCAAGCTCGCCCGCAACTGCGGCAGCAGCCCCTTGATGCGATCCACCACGGCAATGATGTTGGCCCCCGGCTGCCGTTGAATATTAAGGATCACCGCCGGCTCGCTGCCTGCTCCCGGAACACCCATCCACGCCGCCTGCTGCGAGTTCTCCGCAGCATCCACCACCGTCGCCACATCCGTCGTCCGCACCGCCGCGCCATTGCGATACGCCACGATCACCGGCTTGTAGTCCGAACTCGATAGGAGTTGATCGTTCGCCCCCACGGTGAACGATTGCCGCGAACCATTCAGCGTGCCTTTGGCCTGGTCCACATTCGAGGCCGCCAGCGCCGCGCGCAAGTCTTCCAGGCTCAGGTTGTATGCGGCCAGTTGCGCCGGGTTCGCCTGGATGCGTACCGACGGCTTCTGTCCACCGGCGATCGACACCAGCCCCACGCCGCTCACCTGAGAAATCTTCTGCGCCAGGTTGGTGTCCGCGGCATCTTCAATCTTGTTCAGCGGCAGCGTCTGCGAAGTCAGCGCCAGCGTCATGATCGGCGCGTCCGCCGGGTTCACCTTGCTGTACACCGGCGGATTGGGCAGGTCCGTCGGCAGAAAGCTCGTCGCCGCATTGATCGAAGCCTGCACCTCCTGCTCCGCCACATCGATGTTCTCGTCCAGGTTGAACTCCAGCGTGATCACCGACCCGCCGCCTGAGCTCACCGACGTCATCTGCTTCAGCCCCGGCATCTGCCCAAACTGCCGCTCCAGCGGAGCCGTCACCGAGGACGCCATCACCTCCGGCCCAGCACCCGGATAGAACGTGAGCACCTGGATGATTGGATAATCGACTTCCGGCAGCGCCGACACCGGCAGTTGCAGATACCCCACCGCACCCGCCAGCAAAATCGCCACCATCAGCAGCGACGTCGCTACCGGGCGCAGGATAAACGGCCGAGACGGATTGAGACTCAATGCGAGTTCCCCGCGGGCGCCGCAGGCACACTCCCGCTGACGCCCATGCGCGTCCTGGCCATGCTCACCGTCACCCTGGCATCCTGCCGCAAACGGTCGGCCCCATCCACCACCACCTTGGTTCCCGGCGCTACGCCCACGTCCAGCAGCGTAATCTGCCCTTCTGCCAGCGCAACCTTCACCGGCTTCATCTTCACCGTGCTGTCCGGCTCGACCACCCACACAAACGATCCCTGCAATCCGCTCTGAATTGCCGCCGAAGGCACGACAGTCGCATTCGCCCTTTGCTCCAGCACCAGGTGAATATTCACAAACTGGTTCGGAAACAGGCTCTGGTCCTTGTTCTCAAACACCGCCTTCAGCTTGGCCGTCCCCGTCGTCGTGTCGATCTGGTTGTCCGTCGTCAGCAGGTACCCGCTCGCAATTTTCGTCGTGTCCCCCCGATCGTAGGCGTCGACGGCAACTCGCTTCTCGCCCCGCAGCTTGGCCAGCACCTGCGGCAGTTGGCTCTCCGGCAGCGTGAAATACACTGCCACCGGCTCAAACTGGTTCACGATCACCAGATTCGTCGTATTCGCCGTCACCACGTTGCCGGGGTCCACCAGCCGCAGTCCGATCTTCCCAGCGATCGGCGACTGAATCGTGCACCACCCCAGCTGCAGCTCCACCGTCTCAATCGCCGCCCTGTCCGCGGCAATCGCGCCCTCGTACTGCCCCAGGTTCGACTGGTCCAACTCCAGCTGCTCTTTCGAAACCACCCCTGCCTCGAACAACGCCTTGTACCGCGTCACTTCCGCAAGCGCGTTTTTCCGCAGCGCCTCATCATGCGCCAGCGTTCCCTTGGCCTGGTCCAGCGCGGCTTTGAACGGCTTGGGATCGACCACCATGATCGTCTGCCCCGCCTTCACCTGCTGCCCTTCGGTGAAGTTCACCTGGTCCAGTTGCCCGCTCACCCGCGCCTTCACTGTCACGCTGTAATACGGCGTCACCGTCCCCAGCGCCGTCAGAAAAATGGGCATGGGCCGCTCTTCCACCAGCGCCGCCTGTACCGGCACAGGCTGGTTCATCAGGTCGTTCGCTTGATCGCTCGCCTGCTTCTCCGCCAGTTGCCGGTTGGTATACACCCGCCAAACCGCTACGCACACGATCCCCACCACCAGCAGGTAAACAATAGGCCGAAGCCAGCTCGACTTGCGACGCTTCGGTACAAGCTCGGAATCTCGCAATTCCGGCGATAAAGACGATGACATGTTGTCCATTCCTGAAGACGGAGGGTCGGAAATGCAGAAGCAGCGCGTAGTAAGCGGTAAAGGAAGCTGAATCTAGAGTGAACTCTGGAGAGAAGGACGGTCAAGTCGCCCTGCCGCTTCCCTGCTCCAGTTTCCTGACCGCCTCGTCCATCCCTTGCCCTTAACTGCCGCTGTCTCGTTCCATTCCATAATCGCTTATAATCCTTCAAATTGGAGCGTCTTCCCATTCTTCATCGGGTGCTCGTCGACACATTCATAAACCAGAAGGATTCGTTTGAACCCGATCGCCGCCGCGACCACGTCCGCTGATCCCGACCGGCCCCCTTCTGCCAATCGGGCCGCCGAACTGACGCGGCCCCTATGTGTCGACCTCGACGGAACCCTGGTCAAGTCCGACACCTTCTACGACTCCATCTGCCTGCTGATGCGCAGCCATCCTTCGTCGATCCTCAGCCTTCCTTTCTGGGTCGCCCGCGGCGGCAAGGCTCGCGCCAAGGCCGAAGTCGCTCGTCGCGTCTCACTCGACGTCGTCCATCTTCCCTACAACCAGGCCGTCCTCCACTTCCTCACCCAGGAACATCGCCAGGGCCGCCCCATCTACCTCACCACCGGCGCAGATCACTCCCTCGCCGACCGCGTCGCCCGTCACACCGGGCTCTTTACCGGCGTGGTCGCCTCCGACGGCACGACCAACATGATCGGGAAACACAAGCTCGCCGGCCTGCGCAAACTCTTCCCGGAATTCGACTACATCGGCAACGCCCCACCTGACCTGCCCGCTCTCGTCAGTTCTCAAAAGGCCTACGTCGCCAACCCGACGCTCTCCCTTCGCCTCGCCCTCAAAGCCAGGAAGATTCCCATCCAGCGCAATTTCGAAGATCAGGCGCCGCTTCCCCGCACCCTGCTCAAAGCGATTCGCATGCACCAATGGGCCAAGAACGTTCTCCTCTTCCTGCCCCTGCTGCTCTCGCACAAACTCACCGGATCCAGCTTCGCCACTGCGGTCGCCGCGTTCTTCTCTTTCAGCTTCATCGCCTCCGCCAACTACATCGTCAACGACCTCCTGGACATCGAAAGCGATCGCCACCATCCGCGCAAACGCTTTCGCCCTTTTGCGGCAGGCGACCTGACTGCCGTCACCGGCGCCCTTATGGCCATCCTGCTCGCGGGCGCCAGTTGCGCTTTGCTCCCCTTTCTGCCCGCAGCCTTTTCGCTTTGGCTCCTCTTCTATGTCGTCGCCACGTCGGCCTATTCCTTCTACCTGAAGCGCGTTCCCCTGGTGGATGTCCTCATGCTCTCCGGCCTCTACACCCTGCGCATGCTGGCCGGCGGCGCCGCCACCAATACCCCCATTTCTCCCTGGCTCTCCAGCTTCGCGATTTTTCTCTTCCTCTCCCTCGCCATGGTCAAGCGCTTCAGCGAACTCGTCAGTCTTCGCGAACGCGGCGTCACCCAGTCCCACGGCCGCGGCTACCTCGTCTCTGACCTCGATCAGATCCGCAGCTTCGCCACCGCCAGCGCCACCGCCGCGGTCGTCGTCTTCTCCCTCTACATCTCCCGCCCCGACGTCGATGTCCTCTATCGCCACTCCGGCCGCCTCTGGCTCATCGTCCCTTTCATGCTTTTCTGGCTCTATCGCGTCCTGCTCCTCGCCTCCCGCGGCGAAATGAACGAAGATCCCGTCATCTTCGCTATTCGCGACCGCGTCAGCCTGGCCATCGGTGCCTGCATCGCCATTCTCGCCGCCTTCGCGACCCTCTGAGCCGATATCACATCCTGAGACAAACCCTGGCTGGCGATTTAGTTCGCAACGACTACAATTCCCACAACTTCCGCCCTACTTGCTGGCTCACGGCTTCACCAATTGGTGCTTTATGCATCTTCAAAGCGATTTCATTCGTCTTATGAAACGGATTGCCAATTGAGTTTTTCAACCGGGTTCCTCCTGCCACCCCTCACCAACCCTTAGACTGAAGTCACGCTGGCTTCTGTCCAAGTACCCCTGGAGCGATCAATCGAATGTGGATTGTCCGGCTTGCCCTTCGGCGGCCATACACCTTTGCCGTCTTCGCCATCCTCCTGCTCCTGGTCGGGGCGTTCAGCATCGTCTCGATGCCGACCGACATCTTCCCCAATATCAATATCCCCGTCGTCAGCGTGGTCTGGCAGTTTACCGGTCTCTCCGCCGAAGAAATGGCCAGCCGCATCGTCTCGCCCTCGGAACGCGGCCTCACCACCACCGTCAACGACATCGAGCACATCGAATCGCAGTCGCTCAACGGCATCGGCGTCATCAAGATCTATTTCCAGCCTCACGTCAACATCGGCACCGCGGTTTCTCAGGTCACCGCCATCTGCCAGGTCCAGCTCCGCCAACTCCCTCCCGGCTCCACGCCGCCTTTCATCATCCAGTTCAACGCCTCGTCGGTCCCTGTTCTCCAGCTCGGCCTCTCCGGACAAGGCCTCTCCGAACAGCAGCTCGGCGATCTCGGCACCAACATCATCCGCACCCAGCTCGCCACCATTGAAGGCGCCTCGATCCCTTACCCCTACGGCGGCAAGCAGCGTCAGATCCAGGTTGATCTCGACATCCAGAAGCTTCAAGCCAGGGGACTTTCCCCCGCCGACGTAGTCAACGCCGTCTCCGCGCAGAACCTCATCGCCCCCTCCGGCACCATGAAGGTCGGCAAGCTCGAATACGCCATCGAGACCAACTCCGCGCCGCCCGACGTCTCCGAGCTCAACAACCTTCCCATCAAGACCGTCAACGGAGCCGTCATCTACGTCCGCGACGTGGCCCACGTCCGCGACGGCTTCCCGCCCCAGACCAACATCGTCCGCGTCGACGGCCAGCGCTCCGCCTTGATGTCCATTCTCAAGACCGGCTCCGCTTCCACCCTCGACATCATCGCCGGCATCAAGGCCAAGCTGCCCACCATCCTCGCCCAGCAGCGGGTGAACTACCCCTCTCTCCGCGTCACTTCCCTCTCCGACCAATCCATCTTCGTCCGCGGCGCCATCAACGGCGTGGTTCGCGAAGCCCTCATCGCCGCCTGTCTCACCGGCGCCATGATCCTCATCTTCCTGGGCAGCTGGCGCTCCACCATCATCATCGCCGTCTCCATCCCGCTCTCCATCCTCAGCTCGCTCATCATCCTTTCCGCCCTCGGCGAAACCATCAACATCATGACCCTCGGCGGCCTCGCTCTCGCCGTCGGCATCCTGGTCGACGATGCCACCGTCGAAATCGAAAACATCAACCGCAACCTCGAATCCGGCAAGGAAATCGAGCAGGCCATCCTCGACGGCGCCGCTCAGATCGCCGTCCCTGCCCTCGTCTCGACCCTCGCCATCTGCATCGTCTTCGTGCCCATGTTCTTCCTCAGCGGGGTCTCGCGCTATCTCTTCGTGCCCCTCGCTGAAGCCGTCGTCTTCGCCATGCTGGCCAGCTACCTGCTCTCCAGAACTGTCGTTCCCACCATGGCCAAGTACCTGCTCAAGGAGCACAGCGACGAAGACGCCGCCAAGCGCGCCATCAGCCGCAACCCCTTCGTCGCCTTCCAGCGCGGCTTCGAGCACTACTTCGAAAAAGTCCGCGGCGGCTACGTTCGCCTGCTCACCTTCGCCGTCGACCACGCTACCGCTTTCATCGTCGTCTTCCTCCTCATCTGCGTCGTCTCGGTCGCCGGCCTCGCTCCTTTCCTCGGCCAGGACTTCTTCCCCTCCGTCGATTCCGGAGCCTTCAAGATCCATGTCCGCGCCCGCACCGGCACGCGCATCGAAGAAACCGCCGCCCTCTGCGACCACATCGATAACGCCATCCGCCGCGAAATCCCCAAGAACGAAGTCACCACCATCATCGACAACGTCGGCCTGCCCTACTCCGGCTACAACCTGTCCTACTCCACCTCCGCCCCCGTTGGCACCGCCGACGCCGACATTCTCGTGCAGCTCACCGAAGACCATCACCCCACCGGTGATTATGTGAACCGCCTGCGAGTCGTCCTCGCCCGCCAGTTCCCCGGCGTCACCTTCTACGTGCTGCCCGTGGACATCGTCACCCAGATCCTCAACTTCGGCCTGTCCGCCCCCATCGACATCCAGATCATCGGACCCAATCTGCAGGCCAACCGCCTCTACGCCGAAAAGCTGCTGAATGACGTCAAATACGTCCCCGGCGCCGCCGACACCCGCATCCAGCAGCCCTTCAATGCGCCCAAGTTTACCGTCAACGTCGACCGCACCCGCTCCTCCGAAGTCGGCCTCACCCAGCGCGACATCGCCACCAGCGTGCTGGTCTCTTTGAGCGGCAGCTTCCAGACCACGCCGAATTTCTATCTCGACCCGCGCAACGGCGTCTCCTACAACATCGCCATCCAGGCCCCGCAATACGACGTGGACTCGGTCGCCGATCTGCGCAGCCTGCCCGTAACCACTTCGAGCGGCACCGCCGGCCTTAGCACCACAACCGCGCCCAATGCCACCACCGCCGCACCCGGCAGTCCGAAAACCGTCCAGATCCTCGGCAATCTTTCGTCCATCGATCCCGGCGCGGAGCTCGGCACCGTCAGCCACTACGACATCCAGCCCGTCCTCGACATTTACGCCAACGTCGACGGCGCCGACCTCGGCTCCGTCACCCGAAAGATCGACGCCATCGTCAAGAACCACGAAAAAGACGTCCCCAAAGGAACCCAGATCATTCTTCGCGGGCAGAGCGAAACCATGGAGAAGTCCTACATTGGCCTGCTCGCCGGCCTGGCTTTCTCCATCCTGCTGGTCTACTTCCTCATCGTCGTGAACTTCCAGTCCTGGCTCGACCCGTTCCTGATCATCTCGGCTCTGCCCGCCGCCATCACCGGCATCGTCTGGTTCCTCTTCCTCACCAACACGCGTCTCAGCGTACCCGCCCTCACCGGCACCATCATGTGCATGGGCGTGGCCACGGCCAACTCCATCCTCATCGTCAGCTTCGCCCGCGAACAGCTCGAAGAGCTGGTCGGCGACGCCCGCAAAGCCGCCCTCAACGCCGGCTTTGTCCGCTTTCGCCCCGTTCTCATGACCGCCCTGGCCATGATCATCGGCATGGTCCCCATGGCCCTCGGACTCGGCGACGGCGGCGAACAGAACGCTCCCCTCGGACGCGCCGTCATCGGCGGCCTGCTTCTCGCTACCGTCGCCACGCTCTTCTTCGTACCTACCTTCTTTTCCGCCCTGCATGGCCGCCTGGAACGAAACTCCCGGCGCAAGCGGGCCGGCTCGCCGTCCAGCCACATTGTCGACGACCAGTTTCCGGAGCAAATATGAGTCCTGAACCAAACCCTCCCGCGAACAACAACCCGGGCACCCCACACTCACACACGACCGCGCACGACACCCAGCACGCCCCCGAGCAGAAGCCCATCAAGGGCCGCACCGGCATCCTTGCCGCCCTGGTCCTCGTCGCTGTGCTGGTGGTCCTCGCCGTCCTCGGCATCCTGCCCCGCTGGCATGCCTCCGCCGCCCTCGCCAAGAGCACCGACGAGCTCGCCGCTCCCTCCGTCGTCATCGCTCCGCCCAAGGCCGGCCAGCCCATTCAGGAGCTCGTCCTCCCCGGCAACGTCACCTCGTACACCGACGCGCCCATCTACGCCCGTACCTCCGGCTACCTGACCAAGTGGTACTACGACATCGGCGCCAAGGTGAAAAAAGGCGCGCTCCTCGCTGAAATCGCCAGTCCCGAAGTCGATCAGCAGCTGGCCCAGGCCCAGGCCGACCTCAACACCGCCCAGGCCACCGCCAACAATGCCCGCCTCCAGGCCGACCGCTACAAGGGCCTGGTTGCCTCCAACGCCGTCTCCCAGCAGGACACCGACACCTACGTCAATCAGGCCGCCAGCACCGCCGCCCAGGTCAAATCCGCCGAAGCCAACGTACAGCGCCTCAAAGAGCTCACCGACTTCGAAAAAATCTACGCCCCCTTTGACGGCGTCGTCACCGCCCGCAACATCGATACCGGCCAGCTGGTCACCGCCGGCGCCGCTCCCGAGCTCTTCCACATGCAGGCCGTGCAGACCCTGCGCGTCTACACCAACCTCCCCGGCGTCTTCTCCGCCTCGATGAAAAAAGGCGCGATCATCGACCTTACCTTCGCCGAACATCCCGGCCAGGTCACCCACGGCAAGCTCGTGCGCACCGCCGACGCCATCGACCCCGCCAGCCGCACCCTGCTCGTTGAAATCGACGTCGACAACCGCGACGGCAACCTGCTCGCCGGCACCCTTGCCCAGGTGCACTTCAAGGTCAATCCCGTCGGAACCGTCTTCGTCCTGCCTGTCTCCACCCTCATCTTCCGCAGCGAAGGTCTCCGCGTCGGCACCGTCAAGAACGGCATCGCCCACCTCGTCCCCGTCACCATCGGCCAGGACGACGGACGCACCATTCAGGTCATCACCGGCCTTAACGCCAACGACCAGGTCATCCAGGACCCGCCCGACTCCCTCATCGAAGGCGAAAAAGTCCGCGTCCTCACCCCCGAAGAAGTCAAAACCGCCTCCCAGGGAGGCATGTAGCAATGAGTTTTTCCTTACAGAACCGGGTGCCCCATCCATGGCGCAGCACTATCGCGCCATGGGTGGGAACGACGAAATCTGCACCAACAACACCCCGGGTGCCCCCCGTCTCGCCTCTGAGACCGGGGATTCTCAGAGTTCCGGCGCTGCTCACACTCCTCACACTCACACTGTCCTTCTCCGGCTGTAAACCCGTAGGCCCCAACTACCAGAAACCCGTCTACACCGCCCCACCCGCCTACAAGGAAACCGGCGGCTCGACCGTCACTTCCGTCCAGCCTCCCCCCAACCCCACCAACGGCACCTGGACCCCCGCCAGCCCTTCCGACGGCATGCTGCGCGGCAAATGGTGGGAAGTCTTCAATGACCCCTTCCTCAACCAGCTCGAAGACCGCGTCACCACCGAAAACCAAAGCCTCCACGCCGCCTACGAAACCTACCAGGCCGCGCGCGAACAGGTGCGCATCGTCCGCTCCCAGTTCTCACCCACGCTCTCTGCCGGCCCCGGATTCACCCACAGCAGCCTGTCCGCTCGTCGATCCGCCGCTGTGCCGGGCGCCAGAACCAGCTACAACGACCTCCAGCTCGAGGGCCAGGCCTCCTGGGAACCCGATTTCTGGGGCCGCATCCGCCGCAGCGTCGAATCTGCCAGCGCCGCCGCCCAGGCCAGCGCCGCCGACCTCGCCAATACCGACCTCATTCTCCACGCTGAACTCGCCGAAGACTACTTCAACCTGCGCGGCCTCGACACCCAGCGCCGCCTTCTCGAGTCCGACATCAAGGACCTCACCAACCAGCTCGACCTCACCAAGCGCCGTCTCGGCGGAGGCGTAGCCACCGGCGTCGACGTGGCCCAGGCCCAGACCCAGCTCGACTCCACCCAGGCCCAACTCGTGGATCTCAACATCGCCCGTGCCGAATACGAACACGCCATCGGCACCATTGCCTATCGCGATCTGCCCGGCTTCAGCATTCCTATCAATCCGCTGAATCCCAACGGCAACGTCGATCTTCCGGTCATCCCCACCGGCCTGCCGTCACAGCTGCTCGAGCGCCGCCCCGACATCGCCGCCGCCGAACGCCGCGCCCAGCAATACAACGCCCAGATCGGCGTCGCCATCGCCGCCTTCTATCCCAACATCACCCTCGGCGCCACCGGCGGCTTTGAAAGCACCCACCTCGGCACTCTCATTCAAGGCCCCGCCGCGCTCTGGACCCTCGGCGGCCAGGCCTCGGAACTGCTCCTCGACGGCGGCCTGCGCCGCGCCACCACCGCCCAGGCCCGCGACAACTACGAAGCCTACGCCGCTACCTACAAAAACACAGTCGTCGTCGCTTTCCAGGAAGTCGAAGACAAGCTCTCCGACCTGCGCACCCTCGAGCAGGAAGAGTCCGCCGAACAAGCCGCCGTCGCCGACGCCCAGAGCTCCCTCAACATCTCCAACACCAGATACAAAGGCGGCGTCACCACCTACCTCGAAGTCCTGACGGCCGAAACCACCCTGATCCAAAACCAGCGCACCGAAGCCAACCTAAAGCAGCAGCGCTTCGCCAAAACCGTAGAACTAATCCGCGCCCTCGGCGGCGGCTGGGACACCACTCAACCCCCCAAATAGCGTTCCGCACCTTGTCAGCCCAATCCCACGAAGCTGTGCCCCATCCATGACAGCCCCATCGTCATGGGTGGGACAACACGGCATCCCCAACATTGCGGCCGAAGACCCTCGCCATACCCGCGTTCGACGCAATGATCGCTCCCCGCGGACAATGTATTTTGCTGCCACGTAGAGTAGGTCAAGACCTGTAAAGATGGACAACTTCCGCATAAGCGGTGATCCAGGCAGGATGCTAGTCCACCGGGCTTATACTTCTCCACATGAATGGGTCATGGAATTGCCAATCAAAACCTCGATCATTTATGAATTCGCAAATGACGAAAGCAATTGGCGGATCGAGCTTGACCACGGCTGTGGCTGGAACTTTTGACACTGATGAATCCCGCTAAAACACGGGCAATCGGGAATGATTTGCTGAAGCGTCTCCTTGACGGGGAGCGGGGAGATTTGCCCATGCACTTGGGAGAACTGCTCGGCAGGGCGTCCTGTATGAGGGATAGCGACAGTTACTACCGTTCGATCCTACCACCGGAACTTGCCAACATTCGACTGTCACCAGAGACACGGCTAGAAATCATCGCCGCCTTGTGCCTTGAGGTCTCTCGAAACCCGGACGAAGCCCTAATCAAAGTGTTGTCCCATAGCGAAGAGGATTTATCTGTCAGGACCGTTGCCTCTGTCCTGGTAAAACCCCCTCGCATTCTAACAATGCGTGAACTCGGCGTGGGTCTGGGGTTCCTGAAGGCGTGCCTGCCTCGTTGCCTCCAGCACGACTCTGACTTCATTCCAGCAGAAGAGATTGCGGCGCTCATCCAACTGGCGAACGAATCTCAAAAGACCGTTGTCGAGGAGGGCAAAACTGATCAAGAGCGAGCGATCCGAAACCATATAAAGCTCAATGCGGAGTATTTCATTGAAGGCCTTGCCGACGTTGGCTTTAGTACGGACTAGAGGCGTCCGTCGTCGAGCCATGCAGAATCGAGGTCTGAACCCGAATTACCTCAGGGAAACTCAATGAGGTCATAAATTTCCTCGTTCGTCAGGTTGATGCGCCTTCCCGCCAAAGGAAAAATCGGGGGATCGTCGAAATCCAGTCCCCGCACCGGCCGCGAAGCTTGGACCTCTTCCACCACCCGCGCGACGACTTCCAGAATCAGCTCCCGCGCCGAACAGCCCTTCCGCGCAGCCGCCTCATGCATCCGCCGATGCAAGTTCCTGGGCAAATTGATCGATGTACGAACGGTATCTGAGTTCATGACCTAATGACTCTCTCTGCTACTCAAATAAGTCAATTCAGTAGATGTCGGCCTACGGAATCGCCACCGTCGCAAACATCTGCTCCGCCGACCCCCGCAACACGCGGTACAGACCAAAACGCCGTTCCCCCGCCCCGCGCAGCTCAAACAGCAGCTCCCCTCGATTATCCCCCATGGCATCCACCGCATCCACCAGACGCATCCGCGGAGTCTCATCCAGATGCGCCGAATCCGTCACGCTCTTGAACAGCACCAACACCCCGCCATACAAATCCGGCTGCGCGATCAGCGTCACAAACTTGCGCGGCTTCGGCTTCAAAATCCCATCCCCCGCGCTCTTGCTCGCGGTCTTGCCTGAGGTTGCGGCGTTCTTACTCCTCGCACTTGCCGAACCAGCCGTAGGCGTCGCGCCTGCAGTGTTCGCCGCCGGCTTCCCATACCGAATCACCGGCGCATCCGGATCAGGCGCCGGCGTCCCCGCCGCACCCGCACTGTCTTTCGCGGGCGCGTCTTTCCCACTCACATTGCTTTTCGGCACACTCACACCGTCTTTCGCCAGGCTAGGCGGACTCACCCCATCCTCCGGCGTGCTCGCCGTCAGCACCATCGTTGCCGTCGCCCCATACGCCAGCTCAAACACCTGAAACTTCTCATCCCCCAGCGCCACCGGCTCCGCCGCAGGCAGCATCGACTTCCCCGGCCTCTTCGCCGCCGTCGTCCCCTTGCGCACCGGCGTCCTGGCCGCTGGTTTCGCCGGAGCATCCATCCCCAGCGCCGTCCGCGCCATCGCCTCCAGCGCCGTCTTCATCTTCGTCTCGTCGTCCGGATTGGCCCACGTATATTTCCACGGATGCTCCGCCGCCGTCCGCGCATCCGAAACCGCCACCGCCTGCTGCATCGTCGCCGGCGTCCCTTCCAGCTTCGCCGTTTCCGGCGCCTTCTCGTAGTCCGCAGGCTTCCCTCGCTTCAGCCGCGGACGATCCGGGTCCGGCGTCCCGCTTCCGCCCGCCTCCAGATCCGTCTCCTCCGCATGCCGGCTGCGTCGAATCGTCGGCCGGTCAGGATCCACCTTCGCCGTCCCCGCGCCAGAATCCGACCCGCCCGAATCCGAATCCCCACTTTTCCTCTTCAACGTCGGCCGGTCCGGGTCCTCGCTCACCGTCGTGTCATCCGGCTTCCGCTTCATCGTCGGTCGGTCCGGATCTGCCGGGTCTTTCTTCTCAGCATCCCCACCCGTCTTCGCATCCGCACCCGCATCGTCGGAATCCGTCCCCTTCGGATGCTTCCTCTTCAGCACCGGCTTGTCATCGTCCGGCAGATCCACCGGCGCATTCAGCGAACTGGTATTGAACGCTCCCTCCGCCTTCTTCGCCTCTACGGCCGTCAGCGGCTTCCACACCCCAAACCCCCGCCACGCCCCGTCCGTCTCCCCGGCGCCAAACACATCGAACACCCCCATCGGCTTGCCCGCCGTCTGCAGCTCGTATTCCACCCCGCTCGCCACCGCCAGCGGCTCCGGCCGGTTCAGGTAAATCGTCCCGTCATTCAACTGCTCGCCATCGAACACCGACACCGGCACCAGCCGGCTCGCCGAAGGCTTCCCCGCCTCACCCGTCCACTCCAGCACTGCCACCGACCGCAGCACCGGGTCAGCCTTGGTCCCTTTCGCAACCTTGCCCGGATACTGACCAAAAACCGGCGCCGTCAACACCAACAACAGTCCCAGGGCTGACACACCGCCCCCTCGTCCCCAATAATCAAATTGACCCACAGCCCCACGACGCGAGGAACCAACCATGGAACTGCACGAAAAAGTCGCCAACTTCACCCTCCAGGACGATCAGGACCACACCACCAGCCTCACCGACTTCGCCGGCAAGCCTGTCGTTCTCTTTTTCTACCCTAAGGCAGATACCCCCGGCTGCACCATTGAGGCCTGCGGCTTTCGCGACACCTTCGAAAAACTTCAAAAGGCCGGCGCCGTCGTCCTCGGCATCTCCCGCGACACCCCCAAGGCACAGCGCAAATTCCGCGAGAAGTATGACCTGCCCTATCCACTCCTCGCAGATGTAGACGAGAAAGTCTGCAATCAGTTTGGCGTGCTCAAGGAAAAGAACATGTACGGCAAGAAAGTCATCGGCATCGAGCGCACCACCTTCGTCATCGGCCCCGACCAGACCCTGCTCCAGATCTTCCCCAAGGTCAAGCCCGAAGGCCACGCCGAAGAAGTCCTCGCCGCCCTCCAGTCCCACAAATCCTGATCCCCACCCCCCTTCAGCGAGATCGCTGAAGAATAGGCACGGCTCAACAAATTGCGGATTAGACAATCGAAGCAGGCTTTGTGAAAGGGCACGACTTCAGTCGTGCCGAAAAAGGCCCGTAAAATGAACGGGCTTTAGCCCCTGCTAACTTGTCTTAACCTCGTCACTCGAAAGGGTCTGGGTTTTCCACTGCCTTTCAGCCGTGCCTCAAACCTTCTTTTCTTGAATAGGGCTTCAGCCCCGGAGACTTTCCTCCTTCTCAAAGGTCCCCTTGTCCGTAAACTCAATTCCCCGCTCATGGAAGTCTCCAAAACGCGCCTTCTTCCTCTCGCCGCCCGAGATCGTCGCCCCCAACCTCCTCGGCTCCATCCTCGGCCACCAAACTCCGACCGCCCTCCTCGCCGGCCGCATCGTCGAGGTCGAAGCCTACCTCGGCCCCCACATCACTACCACCCCCGACCCCGCCGCGCACAGCTTCCGCGGACCCACCCCGCGCAACGCCGTCATGTTCGGCCCTCCGGCCCACGCCTACGTCTACTTCATCTACGGCATGCATTACTGCGTCAACGTCACCTGCGAACCCGAAGGCATGGCCGGCTGCATCCTTATCCGCGCCCTTGAACCGATCCTGGGCCGCGACCAGATGGCCGCCAACCGCAACCTCCCGGCTACAACATCCGACTTCAACCTGACGTCCGGCCCCGGCCGCCTCTGCCAGGCCCTGGCCATCACCCGCCCGCAGCACAACGGCCTCGACCTGCTCGCCCCTGAAAGCCCGCTCCGCCTCTTCCAGGACGATTTCTCCCAGGCCCCCCACGAAGTCACGCCCCGCATCGGCATCCGCCACGCCGCCGATCTCCCCCTGCGCTTCTCCCTCGCCGGCCACCCATGCGTCTCCCGATCCCCGGCCCGCCCCAGCGGTTCCACCCCAAAAAATGAATTTTGATTCATCCCCATGCCCGCAGGCCGAGCAAAAGTGCGGAGCACCTGTAAACTCGATGGCAAGGCTCCCCGTCTACCCACCCAAGCACCCCGAAAGGATTCCTCAGCGCATGAGCTTTTCCCGCTTCTCTAAGGCAGCCGGCATCACGGCCGCAGCCTCCGCAGTCTGCCTGTCCCTCTACCTGTTCGCCGGCCAGCCTGCCGTCCACGCCGCCCAGGATCCCCCACCGCCTCCACCGCAAAACGCCGGCGGCCCACCACCCCCCGGAGCACCCGGCGCACCGCCCCACAGCCACCCCGCTCCCACCAACCTCAAAGTCCTGCCCCGCAACCTCACCGGAGAGCAGGTTCACGAGATCATGGAGCAGTGGGAAGGCGAACTCGGCACCGGCTGCAAGACCTGCCACGCCGTCGACCCCAAAAACCTCGGCCCCAACGGCAAGCCCCGCCTCAACTTCGCCGATGACTCCAAAAAGGAAAAGCAGACCGCCCGCAAGATGTACGAGATGACCGAAGGCATCAACGCCAAGTACATCGCCAAAATCGACAGCTCCGGCGCCCCCGTCACCTGCGGCACCTGCCACCGCGGCCACCTCGGCCCCGAACCCTTCGTCGCCCCCAAAGAAGAAGACCACCCTCACTAAAACTCAGGCACTTCATCTTCTTTGTCCGTGCCACCAACCCGGGTGCCCCATCCTTGACAGCTTCATCGTCAAGGGTGGGACAGAACGATCCACATCGCGCTGTGCCCCATCCATGACAGCCTCACCGTCATGGGTGGGAAACCCCCTTAGCCTCCCCCTCCGCCATTCGCTTCTAGCTGGAAACGCAGGAAAGGAA